>JAISZF010000163.1 GCA_031269415.1 Clostridiales bacterium | reverse complement strand
GCAGAAATGGCCGATACGGGTTTCCAGACCAGTAATAAAACGCAGGACGGTAGATATGCCGCTGATTACCGGCCAGCGTATAATAGACACCCTCTTCCCGATTGGCAAGGGCGGCATGGCGGCCATACCGGGCGGATTCGGCACTGGCAAGACAATGACCCAGCATCAGTTGGCTAAATGGTCGGACGCGGATATCATCGTGTATATAGGCTGCGGCGAGCGCGGGAATGAAATGACCGAAGTGCTTGAGGATTTTTCAAAGCTGACGGATCCGCGCACAGGTAAGTCGCTCATGGATCGCACAATACTGATCGCGAATACGTCGAATATGCCCGTGGCCGCGCGAGAGGCCAGTATTTACACAGGTATATCCATCGCGGAGTATTACCGTGACATGGGTTATCACGTCGCTATAATGGCGGATTCCACCTCCCGCTGGGCCGAGGCGCTGCGCGAGCTGTCCGGCAGGCTGGAGGAAATGCCCGCTGAAGAGGGTTTTCCCGCGTATCTGGCGTCGCGATTGTCCGGGTTCTATGAACGTGCGGGATATGTGGACACACTGAACGGCAGGGAGGGATCGGTAACGATCATCGGCGCGGTATCGCCTCAGGGGGCGGATTTTTCGGAACCGGTGACGCAGAACACCAAACGCTTTGTGCGCGTGTTCTGGGCGCTCGACCGATCGCTGGCGTACGCCCGCCATTTCCCGGCTATTCAGTGGCTTACCAGTTACAGCGAATATCTGGACGATATGGAAGATTGGTATAATGAGCATGTGGGCGCTGAATTCCTGACGCACCGCAAAAATATACTGCGTATCCTGTACGACGAAAGCGAGCTTATAGAGATCGTCAAACTGATAGGATCGGACGTGCTGCCCGACAGCCAGAGACTGACACTGGAGATAGCGCGTGTTATACGGCTGGGTTTTGTGCAGCAGAACGCGTATCACAGCTTTGACACGTATGTACCCTTTGAGAAACAGCTCCGCATGATGGAGATCATACTATACCTGAACGATCGCTGCAAGAAACTGATCGGATTGGGTATTTCCATGAACGTGCTAAAGACCGAGGATATTTTTGAAAAGGTTATCTCTATAAAATACAATGTCGGTAACAATGAATTGAGTAAATTGGACGGCTATTTTAAAGAGATTGACGCGTTTTACAATAAACTGTATGATAAAAACGCTTGAGGAGGGCCGTTTGTGGAATATATAGGTTTAAGTGAGATTCGCGGCGGTTCTCTGATTGTGCTGGAGGGCGTTATCAGCCCTTCGTATGAGGAAGTCGTCAGCATCCAGGTGGACGGGTATAAGGAGAAGCTGGGCCGCGTGGTGCAGATCTTCGGGGATAAGGTCATTATCCAGGTGTTTGAGGGCGCGGACGAATTGACGCTGCGTAACACAATCACTCGGTTTACCGGAAGACCTATGGAGATAAAGCTGTCGGAGGAGATCCTGGGGCGGGTTTTCGATGGCATCGGAAGGCCGATAGACGGCATGGGCGACGTATTCGCCGAATGCCGCCGAGACATTAACGGGAAGGCTATAAACCCGGTTTCGCGCGTATATCCGAGAAATTTTATACAGACGGGCATATCGGCGATAGACGGGCTGGCCACGCTGATTCGCGGCCAGAAGCTGCCCATTTTCTCCGGAGACGGGCTTCCGCATGATCAACTGGCGGCTCAGATAGCGCGTCAGGCATCTCTGGGCGCGGACTCCGGCGAAAATTTCGCCGTGGTGTTCGCGGCGATGGGGGTGAAATATGACGTCGCCGATTATTTCCGCCGATCCTTTGAGGACAGCGGGGCTATTGAACGCGTGGTCATGTTCCTGAACCTGGCTAACGATCCCGTGGTTGAGCGCGTGATAACCCCGCGAGCCGCGCTGACCGCCGCTGAGTACCTGGCCTATGAGAAGGGAATGCATATCCTGGTTATTCTGACGGATATGACCTCATACGCCGAGGCGCTGCGCGAGATCTCGTCGTCCCGGGGCGAGATCCCGAGCCGGAAGGGGTATCCGGGTTATTTGTACTCTGAACTGGCGTCACTGTTTGAACGCGCCGGCATACTGAGGGATGGGAAAGGTTCGGTGACGCAGATCCCTATCTTAACCATGCCTAATGACGATATTACGCATCCGGTCCCCGATCTGACGGGCTATATAACCGAGGGGCAGATCGTGCTGGAGCGCGGCGTCAACCAGAAGAGCGTATATCCGCCGATAAGCATACTGCCGTCGCTGTCGCGCTTAATGAAGGACGGTATCGGGGAGGGCTATACGCGCAAGGATCACCCCGATCTCGCCAATCAAATCTTCTCCTCCTACGCCCGCGTAAATGACGTGCGGGCCTTGGCGTCCGTCATAGGAGAGGATGAGCTTTCAGATTTGGATAAGCGTTATATAGAGTTTGGTTCCATACTGGAAACTCGTTTCATCAATCAGACCCGCTACGAGAACCGGAGTATAACTGAAACCATCCAGTTAGGCTGGGATATATTGGGCTTGCTTCCGCGCTCCGAACTGGATCGGGTTAAGACGGATCTGCTGGACGAATACTATAAGCTCAGAACCATAAGTGATTTTTAGAGGATAATATGGATCAAACCTCATTTCCAACCAAGGGTAATTTGATACTGGCGAAAAACACGCTGGCGCTGTCCAAGCAGGGGTATGAATTGATGGATAAGAAGCGCAGCGTACTGATCCGCGAGATCATGGAACTGAACGCGCGCGCCAAGGATATTCAAGAAAGCATAGACCGTGTGTTTTCAGAGGCTTACGCCGCTTTGCAGAAGGCCAACATAGAAATGGGCATCAGTAATGTGGAACGGTTCAGTTTCGGCGTTCCACAGGAAAATACTATCCGCGTCAAGTCCCGCAGCATAATGGGCGTGGAGATCCCGCTGGCCGAGTACGACAACAGCACCCGCGATATACCTAATTTCGGGTTCGGGAATACCTCGTCGGCTTTGGATGAAGCCTATCAGAAATTCAACGAGGTTAAGGATCTGATCATTACCCTGGCTTCCATTGAAAATTCCGCGTATAGGCTGGCTATAAACATCAATAAGACCCAAAAGCGCGCCAACGCGCTGAAGAACGTCACAATCCCAAAATACGAGCGGCTGGTTAAAACTATTTCCGAAACCTTGGAAGAACGAGAGAGGGATGAGTTTACCCGGCTGAAGGTCATTAAGAAGAATAGGTGAACGCCTTGATAATGAGCATGAGATGGTTCGGAACCGGCTATGACGCGGTAAAACTCTGGCAGATACGCCAAGTACCCGGAGTAACGGCGGTCATAACCACTTTGAGCGGCGCGCTGCCCGGAGAAACGTGGGCAGCGGACGCGATCTCCGCGCTGAAAGCGGAAGTCGCGGAAGCGGGGCTGTCTATCGCCGGTATAGAAAGCGTGAACATACACGACGCGATAAAGACCGGGGCGCCGGAACGCGATCAATACATCGCGAACTATATTACTACCCTGGAACGATTGGGGCAGGCGGACATACATCTGGTTTGCTACAACTTTATGCCCGTTTTCGACTGGACGCGCAGCGATCTGGCGAAGATACGGCCAGACGGCAGCGCTACGTTCTCGTATGACCAGAAGATTATAGACAGAATTGACCCGGACGAAATGACCAAGTCTATCAACGCGCAGTCACAGGGGTACAAGCTGGCGGGCTGGGAGCCGGAGCGTCTGGCGCGGCTGAAAGAACTCTTCGCGATGTATAAGGAAGTGGATGAGGAGAAACTCTTCGCGAACCTCGTCTATTTCCTGGAAGCTATTATGCCTGTGTGCCGTAAATATGATATCCACATGGCTATTCACCCGGACGACCCAGCTTGGCCGGTGTTTGGGCTGCCGCGTATAGTCCGCGACAAGGAACGGCTGCTGCGGTTAATGAATGCCGTGGACGATCCGCGTAACGGCGTGACGCTTTGCACGGGCAGCTTGGGCACTGATCCGGAGAATAACATCCCTGATATAATTAAATCGCTTAAAGGACGTATACCGTTCGCGCACATAAGGAATCTGCTGCGTGTAGCCCCCGGCGTTTTCGAGGAGTCCGCGCATTTGTCCTCCGACGGTTCGCTGGATATGCACGCCATTGTAAAGGCGCTGTATGACACAGGGTTTAACGGCGTTATCCGCCCGGATCACGGCAGGGCTATATGGGGCGAAACAGGAATGCCGGGTTACGGGCTGTATGACAGGGCGCTTGGGGTCACGTACTTAAACGGGCTTTGGGAAGCTGTTTCTAAAACGGAGGTATGAGTGTGGACAGAAAAACTCTCGCTAAAAAGTTGGATCATACGCTATTGAAGGCGACAGCCACGCCGGATCAAATCAAAGCCGTGTGTTTGGAGGCGATGGAGATCGGCGCGGCGTCGGTTTGTGTAAACCCGGCTAATATTGAATTGGCTAAATCTATACTGGACGGCAGCGACGTGAAAGTCTGCTCCGTAATCGGTTTCCCGCTTGGCGCGAACACGACCGAAACCAAAGCCTTTGAAACGCGCGACGCCATATCGAAGGGCGCCGACGAGGTAGACATGGTTATAAATATCGGCGCGCTGCTGTCGGGGGACGATGAAACGGTTCTGCGCGACATCAAGGCGGTTGTGGACGCCGCGGATGGAACCCTGGTTAAGGTTATAATCGAAACTTGCTATCTGAATGACACTCAGAAGCGGACTGCCTGTCTCCTGGCAAAACAGGCGGGCGCTGATTTCGTAAAGACCTCCACCGGATTCGGCGCCGGGGGCGCGGCGGTGTCTGACATAATCCTTATGCGTGAAGCAGTAGGCCCAGATATGCGGATAAAGGCTTCTGGAGGCATACGCGATTACGATTCGGCTATGGCGATGCTGGACGCTTCAGCGGACCGCCTGGGCGTTTCCGCAAGTGTCGCTATACTTGATGGAGCGGAGGCTTGATCAAGTCGCTCCCCACTTCAAGTGGGGAGCGACTATTATTCCTCCGCAAATCCTGTAAATTGTGTGAAATCAACGTATAGACCATCAAATACGGTAGACTTGATAATATCATTGAATTCATAAGTACGCGGTTTTAAGCTATTTACTTATAATTTCAACAACAAGATCAGGCGCGCCATATACCCCGTTTGATTTTCTTTTGTTTTTATCACATACTGCCATCAAATCTGGAATAAATACATTTTCGCATTTAGTTTTACTTGAAGGGAATAACACAAATTTTTTCCTGTCAAATAAGTAAAGATCGAATAGGGCGCGATATACCTTGCATCCTTTATTTACAAAGTAAGCTTTTAATATCGGATCGATGAATTCCGATAAGTTATGATGCGTTTCATTAGGAGAACTCATCATATAAATCATACTTTGGCAAAATAAAATTGAGTTTTTCGTACACACTCAAAGGGGCGGAGACATGATCTTTTCACCGGCGAAACCCGGCGATCTGGACGCGGTTTGGCGCGTATACGAGGACGCGGTTCCCCATCAGAATCGGCAGGGTATTGATCACTGGGACGCAAACTATCCCACAAAGGCTATTATCGCGGACGATATTGCCGAGCGGCGGTGTTTTATCGTCCGCGAGAACGGCGTCACGGCGGCGGTTCTAAGGCTGGACAGCGAACAGGACCCGGCTTATCTGGATATAGAATGGCGGTACGGAGAGCCTTATGTATGCGTGCATAGGCTCTGCGTTCATCCGGGCTTTCAGGGGAATGGCCTAGCAAAGCGTATCATGCTGGATGTGATTGCGCTATATAAATCTGAGGGATACGCGGCCATCCGGCTGGACACATACATGCCGAACCGAATCGCTATGAGGTTATATGAAGGCTTGGGATTTGAGCGGCGCGGAACGGTACATTTCGACGGGCGCGGAGATCGAGACTTTATGTGTTTTGAGTTTGATTTAGCGTTTGGCAAACCTCAGGTGAATGAGGCAAAATAACAGGCCGCGTCCTCGCGATGCATCGCGTCGACGCGGCCTATTATTAAGCGCGCTATGTGATAAAATTACAAATGAACTATAACCGGCACTTCCCATACCTCAGACGCTGAAAAAGTTTGCGGCGGAGTAGGTGTCGGCGTTGCCGTATGCGGCGGTTGTATGGCTTTTAGTCTATCGATTATTATAGACGGCCACGGTTTTAAGGTCGGAGTAATTGTCGGCGTAGGCGACCATATTGGCGATGGCGAAGGTGTATTGTAAGGCGTATGCGATAAAGACGGTTTTGCCGGTGTCACGATCAATGGCAGCCGCCATGGAATAATTGCTGTTGGTCTGGGAGCGACCGTAGGCGTAGGCGACCCGATAGGGGGTGTAGGAGGCGTATTGCTGGGCGGCTGTGATATAGTGGGTTTAGCGGATGGCGTAGGAGATGGCGTTAAGCTGTATGTTGGAGAAATCACAATAGTTATCGATGGTGTTAATATCGGGGGCGGCGACGGCGTTCCTGTTGGTGTGAATGTCTTTGTCGGCGATGGCGTATTTGTGGGCGTATAAGTACCCGAAGGCGAAAGCGTGGCAGTGAATGTCATGGTCGGTGTGGGAGTTCCTGTCGACGTAGGCGTAAACGTTGCCGTCGGCGTCGGAGTATATGTTGACGTTGGGGACGGTGGAGTTGTCGGCGTCGGTGAAGCTGTCGGTGTCAACGTAGGAGTCGGAGTCGGAGTCGGCAATTCCGTCGGAGTCGGAGTTGGAGTATCCGTCGGTTTCGGCTGTTCAGGCCCCACCCGGAAGACCGTTCCGTCACTAATGCTAAAGGCGATATCATTGATTTCAATTCCTGATAATATATCCTTACTAGGCGGAAACGAATCGTCGGTAAACGCGCTGTACAGGTTCGTGTTCGGCACAGTTTCCGCGTTAACCGCCGATTTGCCGTTGCCCCATAAATCCGCGGCGTTACCGTAGTCGCCGCGCGGGTCACGCAGCGAATCATCCCCGTCGGCTTCCAATATGCTGACCCTGTAATGCGTATCCTTGTTATTCATCGTAAAGACATTTTCATCTACCTGATAAATCATCAGTCCGCCGTTTACAGAGCCGCTGTTTTCCACGCCTCTGAACGCGCTTCTGTCATACCCTTGATTCCTGCGTGTCTGGAGCAGGAAATACTGCCCGGACGCCGCGTCGTTTGGCATGATCTGATAGATATCCGCCGCGTTCGCCGAAACCCTTTCCGCTTCGGCGGGCGTGTTAATAACTTCCGGTACAACCAGACCGCTCTTTACGAGATTATAGGCGTCAACGTAAACAGGCGACGCCCCGGGGTTTTGTGAATCATCAACGAAACCCCACGAGCCTAAATCCATCAGAGACCAACTGCCCAGTCCGTGACTGGTTTCATCTCTGCCGTTTACCAGCGTTGACACTCTGTCATATGTATCTTCAAAATAGAAGCTGGTGTGCCCTAACTCGTGGCACATAACGCCGATTGTTAAGGGGTCGCCATTCGCCATATTGGAGCCGAATACGGCGAAATTATTCATATTCAAATTGTACGTGAATTGAATGCCGTTTCCGCCGTAACTGTAACTCATACCATGAACAGTCGGCGACACTTCGCCGCCTCCCGGCGACGATTCCTCGAAACCCTGAAATATAAAGCATATTGCCAGTTCAGTTCCGTCGAGGCGCCCGTCGAGGTTTTTGTCATAGGCTGAAAAATCGTAATTCCACAGCCTGTCCCTCATTATTTTTACCAAGTAATCATACAGTTCCTCGCATTGATAGTTTTCCCTTAAACCGTCGCGAGTCCTGTTTGAGCCCCCCGTATCAGGATGCTTAGGCTCGGTAACGCTTATTATACCGTTTATCTCCCCCGAACTGTCGGTGGCGGGAAGAATAACGTCTGAACCGATATTCAGCAGCTCTTTGTAATATGTATTTACGGTATCGCCGTAGCCGCCGAACACAAGCTCTCTTAAAGTGTCTTCAGACACCGCGTTTTCACCCAAAACAGATGTGTCTGTGAAATTGGAGGTGTCTTCCCATTGAACGTGGATTACCAATACATTACGCGCCGCGTTATCGGCAATCACGCTGCTTTGCCGCGGATTGGGCATTCCGCCGACCGAAAATTGCCCGCGCAGCGCTTCGGCCTGCATAATTACGGAATCCGGAATTGTCCATGTTTCGTCTGTCATTGCTGTTCTCGCTCGTATTCCCTGAGCGGCAACCGCCCGATCGGAGACAACTATTCCTTCGTCGGTCCAATCGGCATAGTAATATTGATCATCTTTAAAGGCAATCAAATTACCGGCGTCATCCTCTGACCAGCTTAAGTATTCATCACCATGATTTGTGACTCGGATAATGTCACCATTTTTTTGTTGGTACTCTCGAACAGCGGGAGCGTTTGGAACGGCAAACACACATAAAGCGAACAGCATGGTGAAAACAATTGAGAGCGGGCAGAGGGCGTAATATCTTATACGTATAGCCTTCGTGATATTATACCTCCGTCCAGATTGTATTTTCCTCCGTACTCGCGCAAACTATGTTTTCATATATATCACCCGTCTCTTCATAACCATATAACTACTATATAATACAATAAACACCATATTTTTGTCAATAATTATGTATTACACAAATATTCGTCTGGATTATACATGAGCATAAAAAATGTCGGCTAAGGAAAGATAAATAAAGTGTAAAGGCAATAGGGGCGCGAACAGTGGACAAATTACCTTATATAGATCTTTCGCGGTCAGGCGAGCCGCTTGGCCGGGAGGAGAAGGACGAATTCAACGGCAAACCGCGCGTGCTGGTAATCGCTTCGTCTACCGGCGGTACAAACGCATTGGACGTAATTCTGCGGAATTTACCTGCATACTGTGTTCCCACAGTGATCGTTCAGCATATGGCTGCAGGATTCACAAAGCTGTTGGCCGAGCGGTTAAACCGCGTAAGTGTTATGGAAGTAAGGGAAGCCTCCGCGGGGGATACGCTGCGGCGGGGGCTTGCTCTGCTGGCTCCCGAGGAATCACATACGCGGCTGCGCGTAAAGGGAGGCGACCTAACGGTCGAATGCTTTGGCGGGGAGCGGATTCACGGGCTTATGCCGGCGGCGGATGTGTTGTTTGAATCCGTCGCCGGAATAATAGGGGATAAAGCCATAGGGGTTGTTCTTACCGGCATGGGCGCCGACGGCGCGGAAGGACTGCTCAAGATGCGGCGGCAGGGCGCCAGAACCATCGCTCAGAACAGGGAGAGTTCGGTTGTGTATGGGATGCCCAAGAGGGCAATTGAAATAGGCGCGGCGGAATATGTATTGCCCCTGAACCGTATCGCGGAAAAGATAATAGAATTGATATCTTAACGGGCGGTATCCGGCATGAGTAAAAATAGCGCGAAATGTTGCGGCATTCCGCCTTTAATGTGATATACTGTAATATATAATTTCAGGGATAAGGGGAGATTTAAATGCACAGGGGATTATACCGCACAACGTTATCAAATGCTATATATACGCTGTCGAATGGTGTTGTACGGGTTGTGTCTTGGCAGCTCTTAATGCTCGCCAGTATATTTTCGCGTATATTATTTATAGGATGCCTGATCGCCGCTCTGACCGCGTGCGCCGAACAGTCCGCGAAAGACACTTCCAGGTCTGTTGATCAGCAAGCCGCCAAAGAGGCGGAACCCACGCCGAGTTTCACGGAGCTGGTTCCCACCGTAACGGACACGCCCATACCAACGCCCGCGGAACCTTCGCCCACAGAAGCGCCCGCAGCCGCCAGTCCTATAGACTACGCGGCGGTACGTCCCTACGAGGTGGGGCAGATCATGATTATCATGTACCATGGCTTGGTCGAAACGGAGGCTGAGGAAGAAACATATCAGCGCAGCGCCGCGAATTTTCAAAACGATTTACAGACGTTTTATGACAGGGGTTTCAGACTTATTTCGATGAAAGACTGGATAGAAAACAACATAACCACCCCAGCGGGATACACGCCGCTTATACTGACTTTTGACGACGGAAAAGCTTCGTCGTTTTCGCTTGAGAACGCGGACGGTGAACTGCGTCCTGTTAAAGACTGCGTGGTGGATATAATGACTCAATTCAGCATAGAACACCCGGATTTCGGCAATACGGCCATGTTTTTTATTAACCAGAATCCGTTCAAAGGAGAGGGGACGCTGGCCGAACGTTTGAATTACCTGTTGGATCACGGTTATGAACTGGGCAATCATACGATGAGCCATAAACAAATGTCTAAGATGAACGCGGATGAAATTCAGGCGGAGATAGGCGGGATCGACAGGATGATCAAGGAAGCGGTCCCCGAATATGAGCCTTACGCGCTGTCCTATCCATTCGGTGAGCGCCCGCTGAAGGATCTGCGGGGTTATGTGCTGAACGGCGTATGGGAGGGGAATGAGTATCACTATAAAATAGCTGTGCGCGAAGGACAGAGTGGCCCGCCGTCGGCGGTTAACCGCGAGGGTTTCGACCCGATAAACGTACCAAGGGTTCGCGGATCAAACAATCAGGAAACGGATATGGGATGGACGCTGAAGCAATATGAAACCAGCCCGGAACTGCGCTATGTATCGGACGGCAATCCGGACAGAATCGCCGTGCCGGCGGAATACGCCGATAATGTGGATATGGAAAGCCTGAACGGCAAGGAATTGTTTATATATGAGGCAAAGGGCGATCAGGTCATTGACGCCGGGCAGGCTTAAGATCTATCAGAAATAAAAAGGGTTTTTGTCTCCTGTGTCGTATTATTATTCTTGAGATCATACCCGAAGGCGATTGGGGGGATTTTGTGTTATACCCGAATGAGGTCATAGAGGATGTCAGATCCGGAAATGACATTGTCGGCGTTATCGCCTCATATGTGCCTTTGAGGCAAAAAGGCGCGAATCTGTTCGGGCTTTGCCCTTTCCATCAGGAAAAAACTCCTTCTTTTTCCGTCAGCGCGGACAAGCAGATGTACTTTTGTTTTGGCTGCGGGGCCGGCGGCAATGTCCTGACATTTATTATGCAGATTGAACACATGGGCTTTGTGGACGCGCTCAAACTGTTGGCCGACCGTATCCATTATGTTTTGCCGGACGGCGAAAACAGTGAGGGGGCGGCGCGCCAAGCCCAATTAAGGGAAGCCCTGTACGCCTTGCAGAAAAAAGCCGCGCGATTCTTTTACGACTGTCTTCAAAGCCCGGCGGGCAGGGAGGCCGCCGCGTATTTGGACAGCCGCCAAGTCGCCGTAAAGACGCGCGTAAAATACGGCTTGGGATTCGCGCCTGGCGGCAGGGCTTTATTGGAATTTTTACGGAAAGAAGGTTTCGCGGAGGATTTATTGGGGCAGTCCGGCTTGCTGACTCCGGATAAACGGGGCGGTTACTACGATCGCTTCGCGGGCAGACTGATGTTTCCCATATTTGACCCGCAGGGCAGGGTTGTGGGGTTCGGCGGCAGGGTTATCGAAGGCGACGGGCCTAAATACGTGAATTCCTCGGATACGCCTATCTTTGATAAAAGCCGTAACCTTTACGGTATTCACCTTGCCAGGAAATCAAAATCCGCCGAATTGATACTGGTCGAAGGTTATATGGATGTTATCAGCCTTTATCAGGCGGGGTTTTCGCAGGCGGTCGCCGCGTTGGGCACCGCGTTTAACCAAAATCACGCCCGAGCACTAAAAAAACACCGCGACGGCGCGGTGGTGCTGTTTGACAGTGACGAAGCGGGTATTAAGGCGGCGCTGCGAGCTATTCCGGTTCTGGTAAACGCGGGATTAGCGATTCGGGTGACTCAAGTCGAAAACGCCAAGGATCCCGATGAGTACATAAAATCTTTTGGGGCCGAAGCTTTTGCGAGACTGCTGGCTTTAGCCAAAAGCCACACTATTTTTCAAATCGAGCAGCTCAATAAACAGTATAATCTGGAGATACTCACTGAACGCGTCAAGTTTACGTCAGAGTCCGCGAAATTGATCGCGAAAGCCGATAACGCCATAGAGCGCGACGCATATATTAAAGAGGTCGCTTTGATTACGGGAGTTTCGGCCGAAGCTGTCGCCGCTGAAACCGAAAAGGCAATGAACCGGCCAGTACGCGGGCCGCGCGTACGGGTTACGGAACCTCGGCAGGGCAATGCCGCAAAAGGCGTGACGGACGCGAAGCGCGGGCTGATAGCCTTAGCCGCGGCGGATCCTGAAATATCGGCGGCTTTGAAACCCTCGCTTAAACCGGAGGAATTGGAGGAGGAGGTATACGCGAAATTACTTTCGCTTATATATTCATTGAGCGAACAGTCTTTAGAATGCGTGCCAGCCGCTCTGATCAGCGCGTTCGGGGAAGTTGAGGAGCAAAAACAGGTATCGGCTGTTTTCGCCCGCTCGGAGGAGTATCCTGATAAAATTTCAAAAGAAAAAGCTATCAATGAAATGTTAAAAGTGCTTAAAAAATCATATATTGATGAGAAAATTCCAACAGCGGATATCAATCAACTGAATGAATTGGTAATAATGAAAAGAAATGTTGATAAATTGTATATATCAATATGAGATGGTTAGAATAGTAAACAGCGTGAAGTACATAAAGTGTACTCATATCGGCCGTAGGGGACATCGGAGACTGCGGTTCAAGATGGGGCGGACGCGGGGGAAACGGGGCTTCAAGCTCTTTGAAAGGAAGGATTGTTTTGAGATCCATAGATGATACCCTTTTAATGAACCGGCTCAAGGAATTGGCAGCCATTGGGAAAAAGAAGAAGTCCATGCTGGAGTTTAAGGAGATAATGGATTTCCTGGGCGATATTGACCTTGATCCGGATCAAATAGATAAAATTTATGAATTCTTAGAGAGCCAAAGCATTGATATAGTCGGCGTCGCCGAATTGGAGGAGGATCCCGAAAAGGAAATTGAGTTGGTGCTGGTCGAAGGTTCAATTAACATAGATGATCACGTTCGTATGTATTTAAAGGAGATAGGGAAGGTACCGCTGCTGTCCGCGGACGAGGAGATCGAGCTGGCTAAACGTATTGAGCGCGGAAGCGAGGAAGCCAAACGCAGACTGGCCGAGGCGAACCTGCGCTTGGTGGTCAGTATCGCGAAGCGGTATGTAGGCCGCGGGATGTTATTTTTGGATCTAATCCAGGAAGGCAACTTGGGTTTAATAAAGGCCGTGGAGAAGTTTGACTACCGCAAGGGCTATAAATTCAGCACTTACGCCACATGGTGGATACGGCAGGCCATAACCCGCGCAATCGCTGATCAGGCACGCACGATCCGTATACCCGTGCATATGGTGGAAACCATAAATAAACTGATTCGCGTTTCACGTCAACTGCTTCAGGAATTAGGCCGCGACCCTTCTCCCGACGAACTGGCTAAAGAGATGCAGATGCCTGTGGAAAAGGTTCGGGAGATACTGAAGATAGCCCAAGAGCCCGTCTCCTTGGAAACGCCCATCGGTGAGGAAGAAGACAGCCATTTAGGCGATTTTATCCCCGACGACGATATTCAGGCGCCCGCCGAAGCCGCCGCGTTTACGCTGCTTAAGGAACAATTGATAGACGTGCTGGATACCTTGACAGAGCGCGAGGAAAAGGTTCTGCGCCTGCGCTTCGGCTTGGACGACGGCCGCGCGCGCACCTTGGAAGAGGTCGGCAAGGAATTTAACGTCACCCGCGAACGCATCCGTCAGATTGAGGCAAAGGCGCTGAGAAAACTGAGGCACCCCAGCCGGAGCAAAAAACTTAAAGACTACCTGGATTAATAGTTATAAGCGCACGCGTTTGTGCGCTTATTTTCGTTTCTTCAGGATAACCCTCAGCGGCTGGCAGATAAAAACCGCCGCTAACGCGCATATGATCGCCTCCGGTATGCCGTTGCTGACAATCAGCCCGGTAATAACCCCCATCACGATGGTCCCGGCGTTTGAAACATCCCCGCCTGTGGCTTGGACAAAATCCTCCGCGAATACAAGGTATATAGTAAACAATGTAATGAACGTATTGGCTAAACTGCCCAGCGCGCCGCCGACTACAAACGGAAGTACCTTTACGCGCCTGCTGTTCAACCTGTCGAGCGCGTTAAATGACATGCCCGCCAATACGCCGATCATAATACGGGGGACAAAACTGATGAACAGGCTCCATGCGTTTCCCTGTATAGTCCCCAGCGAATAAAACGGTGTGTACAAAAAAGCTATGGGCGGCTGCGGCGGAGTAAATGTCCAAATTAAAAAGCTGAATAAACCGGTAATAAAACCCATCAGAGCGCCGGCTTTTGTCCCCAGCAGAATAGCGGTCACCACCACGGGGATTCCCGCCAGAGTGGCGACTATCGGGCCTATGGGCAGCGAGCCGAGCGGGGTGAAACAAAAAATTGCCTCAATGGCTAAAAGCAGTGAGAACTGTGCTAAAAATAAGGTGTTCTCGCTGATGGATTTTTGCTGTACAGACATTTTTATCCTCCTTTACACAGTTTCAAACAGTATAAGTGTTTTTTTCATACTTGGCAAGGGGGAAGCGGCCAAGTGTGAATCACTTTTCTATAAACCCCATTCCGCCCTGCCGGCTTCCTCATCCATCACCTCGGTCAACTCGCCCCTCACCACCATCCGGTGATCAGCGACGCCAATGGGCGTGCAGGTGACCAGAGTAACACATGAAAACCCCTGGCGTTCTATTATGCCCCAGTCCGAAGGCAGCACGTCTTTCCTGTCATAGAACTTATACCTGAATATCCGCTGTTTATAGATCAAGAATATATCGTCGCCTTCGGCCAGTTTATCCAGATAAAAAAACACGCCGCCCTCCCGGTGGCCGGCAATGGACACATTCTGCCCCTCGTTGCCCGGCAGATCCGCGAATTCGAACAGCGCGGGCCCGTACCGCAGTTCCTTCTGTGTCGCGCCGTTACGTACCGGCGTGTTCACATCCAGGCTGGGTATTACCAGTGTCATATCGCCCTCATACAGGGAACGCTCATGGGATATAGACAGTTCACCGCCGGCTCCCCCTGTTTCTATAAGTGTCACAAACTCCTGATAGGCCGTGTCGCTTGCCGGATCATCGCCCCACTGGCGGCCAACCAGCCCGTCCGTCCACATATCAAACTCGTTCGCCGCCCGGTATGGCCGTGACACCTCATATATCAGCGCGGCAAAAAGGAACAGGATCAAAACGATCAGTACAACCCGGAATTTCTTCATGTGATTTCCCCCAAAATCAAACTTATCAGCCGCGCCGCGCTTTCAGTCCCATTCGTTTCAGCCAAACGCCGCACAGCCCCGCCGCGGCCGCCGCGCACGCGAGCAGAGAGACAGCGCCGCGCCAATCTCCGCCGTTAGAGGCGGATACGAGCGACGTTGGCAAAAGCGGCGTCAGAAACACGGATTTAACAGGTGTGTTCCATAAGCCGCCGCCCATTGTCATAGCCAGCAGGAACCACGGAACAAAAACCCCGGCGGCCATCCGCCTGGCCCCGGCCAGCGCCAACAGGCACCCCAGAGCCGACGCGTACATGCCCAGGCACGCCAGCGCCATTATTATTGGCGGCGGTACATCCATATTGTAAAAAAAACGCATCCCCAAACCGTATAAAACCGCGTCTAAGCACCATACCGCCCACAGCGCGGGCAGACACGATATAAAGCATCTCTTGATCGCCGACCCGCCGCGCGAGGCCATACGCCTATTGTCCGGCCCGGGAGCCGTTTGCGCGGCGTGCAGAAACGCCAGTAAAACAAACAGCGCCGGCACGCCGTACGCGGGCGCGTAAGTAAAGGGACTCTCAACGATCGGCGGTCCTGTATACTCTACGGAGAGTATCGGCTTTTCAGCGCGCAGATCCGCCGGTAAAACCATATCCGCCGCTCCCAGCGATTCCAGGCGCCGTTCCAGCAGGATCTCCGCCCTCATCGAAGCCAATTCAGCCGTAATATATGTCTCAGCCTCCGACGTGTCGGCGACGCCCGGGGCAGGATAGAACAAAGCCGCGTTGTTTCTGCCGTTTATAATATATTCGCTGAAATAGTCTGGCAACACCAAAAGCCCCAACAGCGAATGATCTTCCCGCGCGGATTCACTTTCCGCCGTCACAATCTCCAGCGCGGGTATGTCGCGAAGAGCTCCGATTAGCCGCTCCGTTAATTCATCCGGTGATTCCGCCGTAACGGCGATCTTTAAATCCGGCGGATTTCTGTTCAGCGCGGACACGCTTAACCGGCCTAAGACGAGCTGGAATGAAACCAGGAGGATCAGCAGGGGGAACTGCCGGCATATATATTTTATATAGATACGCGATAAAATCAGCACAGCGCCTTCCTCCAACCAACGGCGGAGATCGCCGTACACGCGGCGGCCGGCATGAAAAACGCCGGCAGAGCCGCCTCGCCCGGCACCGCGCCGCCCAAGGCCCATTCGCTCAATAAGTGCGCCAGCCACGCCGGGTTACATGCCCTGAAGCTGTAATCCATCACATAAACCGGATAAAACCCGCCCCCCGCGAACAGCATCAGAAGTAAAACCGCGCAGCAACCCAGCAGCGCGCGCGCCGGCGCGCTCATAGACGCCGATTTTGGCGCCGCGCCGGAAAACACCATACATACGGGATATATCAGCAAAGCCATTACAGCCGCCGAAAGCGCGAGCCTGCCAAAAGAGACGGATACGCCAAGCAATCCTCCGCACACCGAAACCGCGAGGCTCAATATCACGGATATAACGACGGCAAACAGCGTTTTCGCCGCCCAAACATGAAAGAAACCGATCCTCCGCGCGGCCAGTCTGCGCATATATCCGCGCGAAAACTGCCGCGCGGCGGAAACAGCAAAAAACACCGCCGTAACGGATACGCAGAGGAACAGCGCCAGGGAAACAGCTTGGATGTCGTATTGCGGAACGCTGCGTATCACGTTCAGACGCTGACTGCGCGTAAGGGCTTCCAAGGCCAGCGAGATGTCAAACTCCGACGACGACCGGTATAATTCGTCGCCGCTGAAAAAAGCTCCCGCCGCGTCATAATAAGCCAGCGAAATATTCTGAAGCCTGTTAATGACATTCGCGGCTTCAACGGCCAAGTTATAGGAGACGCCGCCCAAAACCGCGTTGTTTGATTTAACCAACACCTCGGCCTCGCCTCTGCTGACCATCGCGTCCACAAGATTGGCGGGGAATTCCACGTAAACGTCAACCTGTCCGGTTTCCAGCAGTCTTTCGCCTTCCTCGCGATCCACGATATAAAAATCCTCGGTGAAGTCACGCAGGGCGGCGCTGAGATATTCGGCCCTCAGGCGTTCGTCGCCGGACGACGCCGCGATTGACACGCTGAAGGGTTCGCCCAGCGTCACCAGCCCCGGCGGCAGGCCCGTTAAAAAAATAGCCGTGCTGAACGCGAGCGCGGCAATTATCAAAGGCAGCGTCCTCGCGGAAGCCCGCAGATCCGCCGCGAATACGCTTAATATCTTCATAACGGCTCCGCCTCGGATTCCGGAAGCCTTAATAAACGGGCGCATAGCCCGCTAAAATCATCCTTATTGTGGGAAACCAACAGCAAGCACGCCCCCTTTCGCGTTTCTTCCAGCAGCAACCGCTTAACATCTCCGCGAGAGGTTTGATCCAGAGCGCTGAATGTTTCGTCTAACAACAGAACATCGGGGCCTGGAATTAAGGCGGCCGCCAATGACAGCCTGGTACGCATACCAGCGCTGCACTGATACACACGTTTGCGCATATAGGATGTAACGCCGCAGATCTCCGCGCATAACCGAACCCTCGCGGAGGCGGTTTTCCCGCGCAGCCCGCAGATAGCCGCCTCCATCAGCAGGGTATCGCGGCAGGTCATCGAGGTCATAAATCCGTCGTTCTGCATGCAGTACCCGACCTCGCCGCTCAGTTTGACCGTACCGGAGTCGGGCTTTTGGATGCCCGCTATAATATCCAGCAGGGTCGTTTTTCCGCAGCCGTTAGGCCCGACGATCCCCACGCCCTCGCCGGGCGCGAGGGAAAACGTGAGGGGCCGGAACAGCGGCTCTCTATGATTTTTCACCAGATCGCGCGCCTCTAAAAGGCTGCCGCCCTTAACTGGCTCCATAAAACAAGTTATTCAGCAGCGAACTAGTATCATAACCGGCATCGTTCAATTTTCCCAAAAGGGTCATTGCGTTGGTTAGGAGTTCGCCCATATCAATACCGTTCATTGGATTCGTCACGTCAATATACTGCGGGTTGTCGTACGAGGGAAGAGTATTTTCCGCCGTATCGGACTCGCCGCTGTAATCAAGGGTTAACTCAAATTTATCGCTTACACTCAGCACGGCGGATGTCGAGACCGTTTTCCCCTCCGCCCCGATATTTAACTTCATATGGGAATCCGCAAGCAGAGATAGAAATTTCGATATGTCATATGGCGTATTTGCTGTTTCTTCCAATTCCCGCCATACCGGATCGAGTGTAAGATCCAAATTCACATTGGGCGTTGGCACGCCGTTGTATTCTTTCAACGTCAGACCGGAGAATGTCCCTAACTCTATATTAACATCCTGACCGGCGTCGCCTTGCACGCTGAGATTAATAGTACCGCCCGCCCCGCCGGTTCCGGCGTTCAGATCGCCGAATACGCGCACATCAGTACGCTCGGAGGAGTTGGCTATGGCTGCCTGTAATTCGTATCCGCTGGCTATCACCGCTCCGGCGTTTACTTGCAAAGCGTCGCCAGAGCGCAATTGATAACCCATAACCCGGTTTCCGGAGTTAACGCACAGACCGACTAACAGCCCTGAATCGCCGCTTTCCTGACCGACCGTGGATTCCGCCGAGAAATTTATAAGCATGTCCCTTATCTGATTGGAATCATACTCGTCAGCGGAATAAATGTTAGCCAGATCTACCAATAATTGAACATATTCTTCGCTGTCGGTGATCACGTTAATAGCGGCGGTCTGCCCTTTCAGAAAATCCTCCTCCGCGATATTTATCAGGTGGAACTTCGCTTCATGTCCGTTTATTAGCATTGAGGCGTTCTTATCCAGAGAGAATGACATTTCTTTTACCGCCGCCTCCACCATGTCCCGCGACATGGCGCGAAGCTTAGCCATATATGGCGCGGCGTTTTCTTTGGCTTGCCGCAAATCCTCAAGCTGTTCAAGCGTGTTCTCAATTTCATACATCTCAGTGAGATCTATGGCAAGGTCTTTTGAATACAAATCGGGCGCCGAGAGATAAAACGTATTTTCATCGATCGCGGCGTTAAGCGACAGCAAATCCGTGCCGGAAATCGTCCATTTGCCGGATAATAGAGCCAAAAATTTGTCGGGCAGCACAGACGAGCGGAGATCGAAGCTCAAGCCGGAGTTGCTGATAATGTTGGCCAAGCTGTAGGCGTTCTCGTCCTCGGAGTCCGCGGCCGCCATAATATCCATAATATCCCTCAGGAATTCCGCGTCGGTACGCGCGTTAAGCGAGACGGTTTGTTCCATATTGCCCATGAACCGCGACAATGAAAACGCGCTGGGGTTAACCGCGGATAATAGAGCGTCGGAAATTACCGCGTCAGTTAATAATTGATCGGTTAAACCAACCGCGTATGACTCCACATATCTTGAGGCGTACGTCTGGTCACTCACAAACAACTGCGCCCACGCCCGTTTATAGAACAATGAAAAGATTATGGCCGTTACGCCCAGCAAGATAACGACAGAACCGGCGATAATAAATATCTTTCCCGCCGGGGATTTTTTACCGCCGCGAGTCCTGCCGCTGTTCTTTGGAGGCGCCGACTGAATGATGTATTCCTCCGCCTGTGTTTTGTCAGGAGGAAGGGAACCGCCGCCGGGGTCTTCATCAGGCGGGTGGTATAACCCTTCCGAGCCGCGAGCCGCCGGATTATTATTTATTTTGTTTCCGCACATTTTGCAAAACTTAGCGTTATCGCTGTTTTGCGCGCCGCAAAATTCGCAGTTCATAATACGCCACCTTTACACGCTTGTAGTTTGAGATGATGGCAATATGCCATATGATGACAGTATATAGAAAAAATTATGGGAAAGCAATCTAAATCGTCATTTTTTTCATGTTATGACACATGAATGCCGCTTTGTTTTCTTGCTGTAGTTAACCCCCACCAATAAAATAGAGCCTTTATAATCACGCAACGCGTCGGTATAGCCCCTTTCTTTAATCTGTTTCAATGCTCCGGCGGCGGACTTATTCCATTTCAACTCCACAACCATCGCTGGCTTATCCGGATGATTCTTTCGCGGCAGGAATACCAAATCAGCAAATCCCTTACCGGACGGCATTTCCCTTATTACGGTATAGTATTCCCTCGCGCTGTAGTATGCCAGAGAAATAGTGTACGCCAGAGCGTTCTCATCATTATACGTCAAATGGCTTGTGTCGTTATGAGCGTTCTCTATATACTTGGCGACCTCTTTCTGGTCCCCGCGCCATGTCGCCTGGAGCAATTTATCCGACGATTTAATAGCGGTAATAATCTCATTCCATCCAATACTCCTGACAGCCGTAACAAATTCGTCGAATATTTCCTTGTTCGGGATAAAAACCTCATGTGTTTCCTCCATGTATCCCAAATAACCCAAATGAATGAGCAGGGTCAGCACATCATCATACGATTGGAAGGTACTCATATCATTTATAAAGCTGCGTGTGTCTACCTCTTTCTTTTCGTCAGCCATAAGACGGATAATTGTATCCTTTACCCCGTCAAAATTCATGTCAATATATATTCTCAGCGCTTCGTAAGTCTCTGTAACGGACCAGTAATTTCCGGGTTTACGGAGTAAAATCGCGGTGACGACGGATTTTGGGTTATACACGGCGCTGACATCACCGCAGCGATAACCATCGTACCAGTGTGCTATCTCCGCCGAATCCATTTGATATTTCACGCAAAGGGCCGACACCTCTTCTTTAGTAAACCCCGTATATTCAGCAAACGGACCGGGAGCCGTCATAGAGAACTCATCGAACATATTCAGCGCGGAATGTGTTCCATATTTCTTGATTGGCAAAATACCTGTCATATATGCCAGCGCCACATACGTTCTGTCTTTCAGCAGGTTCCTGAGATAATCCAGATACTCCTCATGCGTCTGCTTGTTTTCTTTATAAGCGCGTAAGACACAGTCCCATTCGTCTATAATAAATATGAATTGAGTCCCGGTGGCGTAGTGGATATCCTCAAGGGAATCGGCCAGCGCGCTTCTGTCAAAGTATTTAACGCCGGGATTAGCGTCAATCAGATCCGTCAGGAGTTTTTCACTCAGTCTTTTCAGCATTTCGCGCGCGTCACCGGCGCCGCTCAAAAATGACTGCATATTCAGAAAGATAACATCATACTTATTCAAGTTTTTTTTAAAAGAAGGATCACACGCTATTTTCAAATTGCCGAACATTTCCGCGGAATCACAGCCACGGCTGTAATAGGCCGTTAACATTTCAACGGCCATCGTCTTGCCGAAACGCCTCGGCCGGCTGACGCATACATATTTTTGTTTAGTCTTTATCACTCTGTTTGTGTAGGCAATCAGTCCGCTCTTATCCACATATATATCCGAACGCAGTGAATCCGCGAACCCCGCGTTTGCCGGGTTTAAAAGAATTCCCGTATTATCGCCCCCGTTTACTTGTTTCTCATCTTTTTTTGAGTATATCACAGGGCGGGGGATGGTTTCAACATAGCGGGGCTTACGCGCTATTGAAAATAAAAAACCCAAGTTTGAATTCCCGTCAAACCTGGGCTTTACACTTGACGGTTACACCGCTATTACCGCCGCTTCGTCCGACGCTTCCAAACTCTCGTAGAAGAACAGCCGCTCATATTGCCGTACCGCCCGGGCTATGCCCGAAGCGTACCGCGTTTCATCCCGACCGGACAGTTCCTTTAGCTGATCGATAATACTCTCCGCGACTTCCCGCGAAATATTTGTGTCTTCAAATTCGGACTTTGCCAGTCCTTCAATCAGGGCTGTCTGTTCGTCCATACTAAGAAGCCCGTCGCCGTCCGCGTCATATCTGCGCATGACCTCGCCCGCGTCCAGCGCGCTGCCCGTGTTTCTCTCAATCAAGTCCACGAACCGTGACACGGTGTACTGATCCCATGAATCGCTCAGTTCCGTATATCCCACGTGTTTGATCGGCTTCGCGGGATTGTGCTTGACAAACAGTTTTCCGCGGGCTGCCGCGCCGCTGTCCGGCAGGGTTTGGGCGGCTTCCGGCACAACCGAGCGCCGAGTCCGGTTTGCCGGCGTGAGGCCGCGCGCCGGATATGAATAATTACTGTATCTCGTTAAAAGGGAAACATTCATATGATCACCTCGCTATTATTTTTTTCACCTTTAGGGCATTTATACACTCCCCTGATAATACCAAAGGGCTTTTCTTTTGCGGGGTCTTCGTGTATACTTTATTGAACGCTTGCGAGAAGGAGGACAATGACGGATATTTTCAACACCATGTTATTCAGTATCATTTCGCTTCTGGTGTGCCTTACCGCTGGATATATCTGCCGACGCGCGCGTATACTTAACGATAACGCGATCGCGGCGCTTACTGAATTACTGATAAAGGTCAGCCTGCCTTGCACAGTCTATACAACAATGCTGCGTCCGTTTTCCATGACTCTGCTTACTGAAAGTTTGTTCGTGCTGGTCGCCTTTTTCTTTGTGCATTTTTTGGGTATGCTCGTGGGTTTTCTGACCGCCAAGCTCCTGCGCGCGAATCCAAACGAAAAGCGCGTATGGATGTTTGCCATCGCCTTCGCGAACGTAGGCTTTATGGGTTATCCGATAATAAACTCCGTTTTGGGAGAAAAGGCCATGATCTACGCGTCCATGGTCAATATCAGCTTTAATCTGCTGGCCTACAGTGTAGGCCCATATTTGATGAACTCTGATAAGAGCTATACAAAGTACGCCTGGCGCGGGATCTTTGTGACGCCTGCCATGATCGCGACGGTTTTGGGGATTATCTGCTTTGTGACATCTCTTCGGCCTCCGGATCCGATTACGGACGGCGTCAGGTATATAGCCGGCTTGACGACTCCCATATCTATGCTGCTGCTGGGCGCTATTCTGGCAAAAAGCGATATCCGCGCGGTTTTCACCGGATGGAAGGTTTATATTGTGTTAGCTGTCCGGCATTTTGTTATGCCGCTGACAGTGCTTGCCATATTGAAGCCGTTCGTACATAATAGTATGGCGCTGAGCGTAATCGTGCTGCTTTGCGCTATGCCCTCGGCTTCGGTGACGGCTATTTTGGCGCAAAAATACAACGCCGGAGCGGATACGGCGTCACGGTTGGTTTTTATTTCAACGGTTATCTCACTGCTGACCGTGCCTGTCATCACACTGTTTTTATAGAGAAGGGGTTTTATATGTTAGACAAAGAGCTTGTTTATGACGTATTGACCGTCGCGTCACAAAACGGAGGGCCATTTGCCGAAATCTTCGTGGAGAACAACGAAAAAAACAGCCTTTCCATGATAAACGGAGCTGTCGAGAAGGCATTGTGGGGGGTGGACTATGGCTGCGGGATCCGTGTGTTTTCCGGTTACGGCGCTGTATACGCCTACACCAACGATACTTCGCGTGACAACCTGCTGAAGGTGGCGCGTGAAGCATCGCAGGCCGCTCAGAGCGGTAAAAAGGTGCTTCCTTCCCATCTGGATTTGCAAAAATCCGTTTTTGAGAGCATCCACCCCGTGCGAATCTCACCCGCGTCCGCCTCGAAAATGATCGCCGCCGAAAAGTTGCGTATGGCCTCGGAGGCGGCTTTCGCGTACAGCGCGCGTATTTCCCAAACCGCCGGCAGCTTTTTGGGATATGTTCAGGATGTGCTGATCGCCAATTCGGACGGTTTATGGGCGGAGGATCGCCGGACACGTTCCCGCGTGCTGGTTGAGGCGGTGGCTTCCTCACCCAATGAGAAGCAGGTCGGGTATATGGGACCCGGCGCGCATATGGGGTTTGAATTCCTGGATACCCTGGATTTCAAGGAAATAGGGTTTGAATGCGCGCGAATCGCCATAACCATGCTGGACGCGGAACTCTGCCCCAGCGGGCGTATGCCCGTTATTATAGACAACGGCTTTGGGGGCGTTATCTTTCACGAAGCTTGCGGGCACAGTCTGGAAGCCACGTCTGTGGCCATAAAGAATTCCGTGTTCAGCGACAGTTTGGGAAAAAAGATCGCCTCCGATAAGGTGACCGCCATAGACGACGGTACCATGCCGGGCGAATGGGGGTCCCTCAATATTGACGACGAGGGCACGAAAACTCAACGCAGCGTACTGATTGAAGACGGCGTATTAAAATCATTTTTGATCGATAAGCTGAACGGTCTGCGCATGGGCATGGCGTCTACCGGTTCCTCCCGCAGGGAGTCGTACAAATTCGCGCCCACCTCGCGCATGACCAATACCTATATCGCGGCGGGCAGCGACCGCCCAGAGGACATTATCGCTGAGACCGAATACGGCCTGTACGCCAAAAAGATGGGCGGCGGTTCGGTTCAGCCCGCTACCGGCGAGTTTAATTTCGCGGTAACGGAGGGATATATGATCCGGAACGGGAAGATAACGGAACCGGTGCGCGGCGCTACGCTGATCGGGAAAGGCTCGGAAGTGCTGCTTAATATAGACCGCGTGGCGGATAACCTGCTTCTGGCTCAAGGCATGTGCGGTTCGCTGAGCGGCCTGGTGCCGACGAATGTAGGGCAGCCGATGATACGCGTTAAAGAATTGACTGTAGGGGGCAGACGCTGATGGAATTCAGGGAATTCAGGGATAACTGCTTTATTGCCGCCGCGCGGCGCGGGTTTGAATGCTTCGAGCTGTATTACGCGAAGTCCACCGATTTCAGCGTTCGTGTCAGGAACGGCGAGATATCCGAGTATAAGAACGCCAGCCAGGCAGGCTTATGTTTCAGGGGTATTTACAAGGGGAAGATGGGGTACGCGTTTACCGAACGCCTGGACGAGGAACTCATAGAGGCGTTATTGGAAAAAGCGGCTGAAAACGCGCGGGTTATTGATTCCGACGACGAAGAAAGACTCTTCCGGGAAAAAACGAAATATCCCGAGGCGAATTTGTATAACCCCGAGCTGGATAAATTCTCCGAGACGGATAAAATACAAATGGCGCTTAGGATGGAAAAGGCCGCGCTGGAGACGGACAGCCGGGTGAAATCCGCCGATTACTGTACGGTCTCAAGCGGCGGGGGCGACGTCCTTATCTCCAATTCCTATGGTTTGGACCTTACACATAAATCCAACCTGTTCTGCGCGTATTTGGAGGCCCATGTCGAGGAAAACGGCGTCGTAAAAACCTGGTTTGATTTCTGGTACGGCCGGGATTTGGCCGCGTTCTCTCCCGAAGAGTTGGCGCGGAACACCGTACAAACCGCGCTGTCATATCTGCCGGCGAAATCCCTGCCGTCCGGCGAAATTCCCGTGCTGTTCTCCCCGTGCGCCGCGGCGGATCTCTTCAACGCGTTTGTGAGCGTCTTTTTCGCGGAACGCGTACAGAAGGGGTTTTCACTGCTTAAGGATAAGGTCGGCGCGGAAATAGCCAGCGCCGCGGTGACAATACGCGACGACGGCATCTGTGATCGAAGTATAACCGGAGCGGCGTTTGATTCTGAAGGTGTGCCCTGCCGCCGTAAAGTGATTATTGACAGGGGCGTGCTGAAGACCCTTTTATATAACCTCAAATCGGCTGATAAAGACAAAACGGAAAGCACCGGCAACGGATTCAAGCATAGTTTCCGCGCTCCGGTGGAAACGGCCTGCACGAATTTCTATATAGAGCCTTCGGATATCCCCCAGGAAGAGATCATTTCCAGCATCCCGCGCGGTATCCTCATAACAGATCTGGCCGGCCTGCATTCAGGCGCCAACGCCATAACCGGCGATTTCTCGCTTTCAGCGGCAGGCCGGTTGATAGAGGACGGAAAGATCGTCCGCCCAGTGGAACAAATCGTGGTTTCAGGGAACTTTTATGATCTGCTGCATAGTATTACAACAGTGGGTAATGACCTGCGTTTCGGATTGCCGGGGTCACTGGGAATCATAGGCATGCCTTCGATCCTGGTCGATAGTTTGAAGATTGCGGGGGAGTGATAAGATGTCAGGCTCGCGGGAAGACATACTGGAGCTGCTGGAGAGCAACAGCCGGCTTTTGCCTGAGGATCTCGCGGAACGGCTGGGGCTGTCCGCCGAATATGTCACGGAGGAATTGAGCCGAATGCGTGACGAACAGGTAATATGCGGCTACAATACGCTGATCAATTGGGAGAAAACCAACAAGGATTCTGTCACCGCGCTTATAGAGGTGAAGGTTACACCGCAGCGCGGCTTGGGTTTTGACAAGATCGCCGAGCGGATCTACCTGTTTGACGAGGTTAAGGCGGTATACCTGATGTCCGGCGGGTTCGACCTGACGGTTATTATGGAAGGCAGCAGCATAAAAGAGGTGGCGTATTTTATCTCCGACAAGCTTGCGCCTATGGAATCCGTGCTAAGCACAGCCACGCATTTTGTGCTGAAGAAGTATAAAGACCACGGCATAGTCCTCGAAAAACAGCGCAAAGACGATGAAAGAATGATTGTATCGCCATGAGCCGGAATTATGTGGCGGACGCGATCACGGATATGCCCTTCTCCGGTATACGCAAGTTTTTCGACGTCGCCAGACAGATTGAGGGCGTAGTGTCGCTGGGCGTCGGCGAGCCTGATTTTGAAACTCCCTGGAATATACGCGAGGAAGCGATCTATCAGTTGGAACGCGGTAATACTATCTACACCTCTAACGCCGGGTTGATTGAACTGCGCCAAGCCATATCCGCTTATATGCGCGATAATTTCTCGCTGTACTACAGGCCGGACGATCAAATTCTTGTGAGTGTCGGCGCCAGCGAGGACATAGATATCTCCCTGCGTGCGATAATCAACCCGAGCGACGAGGTGCTTCTCCCCGAACCGTGTTTCGTCTCGTATAAGCCCTGTATACTGATGGCCGGCGGCGTTCCTGTGGTTATTGAGACAAAGGCGGACAATGATTTCCGCTTAACTCCCGAGGCTATCCTGTCGGGTATAACGGACAAAACCAAGGCCATACTTCTGTCATACCCCGCAAACCCCACCGGCGCGGTGATGGAAAAGGCCGACTATGAGCGCATAGCGGGCATACTTCGTGAAAAGGATATATTGGTTATAAGCGACGAGATCTACGCGGAACTGACCTATGGCGGCAGGCATTTCAGCATCGCGTCTTTACCGGGCATGGCTGAAAGGACAATCGTAATAAGCGGGTTCTCCAAAGCGTTTTCGATGACCGGCTGGCGGTTGGGCTATAGCTGCGGGCCCGCGGAGATCATTAACGCTATGCTGAAGATCCATCAGTATGTGCTGATGTGCGCTCCGACCGTAAGCCAGTACGCCGGCGTGGAAGCCCTGCTCAAGGGTATGAGCGGCGTCGGGCGCATGCGGAAGGAATACGACAGCCGCAGGCGCGTAATGGTAAACGGCTTCCGCGCGATTGGCATGGACTGTTTCGAACCTAGAGGCGCGTTTTACGTGTTCCCATCGATAAAAAAAACCGGGCTTTCCAGCGAAGAGTTCTGCACTCGGTTGCTGCTTGAGGAAA
>JAISZF010000157.1 GCA_031269415.1 Clostridiales bacterium | reverse complement strand
GTTTTTCCTGTTCGTGGCATGGGCGGTCGGCAGTCCTGTTCTTCCTCTGGCAGGCGCGGCCGTGGGCAGCTTACTGGGGTTTCTGCTGTTTAATTCCTATCCGGCGCGAGTGTTTATGGGAGATACCGGTTCGCTGGCCTTGGGCGGTTTTGTGGCGGCAATCTCTATTCTGCTGAAGATGCCGCTGTTCATTCTTATCGTGGCTTTGGTATACTTGATTGAGGTAATATCCGTTATTATTCAGGTAGCGTATTTCAAAATGACCCGCAGGCGTTTCTTTAAAATGGCCCCCATTCATCACAGCTTTGAATTGTCAGGATGGCCGGAGACTAAGATCGTCACTCTGTTTTACGTGGTAACGGCTATTCTGTGCTTGATTGGTTATTTGGGCGGCAAGCCGTTCATATGAATGGGAGTGGTTTGATTGGACGCGGAAAACAAAAGAATTTTGGTATGCGGCACAGCCCGCAGCGGAGTCGCGGCGGCAAAGCTTCTAAACAGGCGCGGCGCCCGCGTAACCTTGCAGGATCTTAAGCCCGCCGAAAAACTGGACGTGAGTTTAAGCGGCCTGGAAGCCGACGGAATAAAACTCTTTCTGGGTAAAAATCCGGACGGCATTGTAACGGATTTCGATATGATTGTCATAAGCCCGGGTATACCCATGGAACTGCCGTTTGTGGAAAAGGCGAAAGCGGCGGGAATGCCGGTAATCGGTGAGATCGAGCTGGCCTACTCGTACTGCGCGTGCCCTGTAACCGCGGTAACCGGCACAAACGGAAAGACGACCACAACTGCGCTAATCGGGGATATCATGAAGGCGTATAAGGCTAACACGGCGGTGGTAGGCAACATAGGTGAGCCGTTTACCGAACACGTGGAAACGCTGGGAAAAGACGATTGGGCGGTTGCCGAGATCAGCAGCTTTCAATTGGAAACCATCTCCGCGTTCCGGCCGAAGATCAGCCTTGTGCTGAATATAACTCCCGATCATCTGGATCGCCATAAAACAATGGAGCGGTATATAGAGTTAAAGGAAAGTATCGGCAGAAATCAGACGGAAGAGGATTTCATGATCCTTAACGCCGACGATCCCTACTGCCCGAAACTGCGGACAAACGCGCGGCGCGTGTTCTTCAGCCGGATCCGCCATCTCGACGAGGGATTTTTCCTGAACGGAAGATGTATTCGTGTCAGGTTTAATAATCTGGACACGGATCTGCTGGACGTCGGCGAGATGAATATATTCGGAAATCACAACGTGGAGAACGCGCTGGCTTCAACTGCGGCGGGGATATGCGCGGGAGTGCCGGCTGAGATCGTGAAACAGGCGATACTGGATTTCAGGGCCGTCGAGCACCGTATAGAATTCACGCGCGAAATCGACGGGGTACGTTTTTATAACGACTCCAAGGCTACGAATACCGACGCGGCCATAAAGGCCATTGAGGCCATGCGCGAGCCGATCGTGCTTATCGGCGGCGGGTATGATAAACACGCGGATTTCACCGACTGGATAAAGGCTTTTGACGGACGGGTCAAACACGCGGTTTTGCTGGGAGAGGTCGCCGACAAGATAGCGGATACATGCCGCGCCTTTAATTTCACGGCCTTCGAGCGGGTCAACTCGCTGAAAGACGCGGTAGACGCGGCTTACGGCAAAGCCCAAAAAGGGGATTGCGTTCTGCTTTCGCCAGCGTGCGCCAGTTGGGATATGTTTGATAACTATGAACAGCGCGGACGGCTGTTCAAAGAATTTGTAAATATGCTGTAAGGAGTTAGAAACATGGATCACGCATACTCCACAAAGGAACACAAAACGGAGAAAAAGGGTTTATTATCTAATGTCATCACCGTGGGCGCGATGGACTATACGCTGCTGATTGTTGTGGTCATCCTAGCGTTAATCGGCCTTGTTATGATTTTCAGCTCCAGCTTCATGAGGGCAAATACGGAGTTGGGCGACCCATACTTCTATCTGAAGAAGCAGGGTACGTTCTTCGCGGCAGGCCTGCTGCTCATGTTATTGATGGCGAATATTAATTATCAGTACATACGCAGATTTGCCCTGCTTATATATCTGATCGCTAACCTGCTTTTGGTGCTGGTTTTAGTAATCGGCATATCCTCACACGGCGCGACGCGTTGGATACCATTGCCCATAATCGGGCAGTTTCAGCCGTCGGAGGTCGCTAAAGCGACGCTTATATTCTTTCTGTCATTTCTTATATCGAATAATAAAAAACTGCTGACCAAATGGCCGACTTTTATTCTGCTGTGCGGCATAGCGGCGGTTACTTCCGCCTTGGTTCTTTTAGGGAACAATATGAGTACCGCTATTATTGTCATGATAATCGGCATCGGCATCATCTTTACCGCCAGCCCGTATATCGTTCGCTTTGTTGTGGTGGTGTGCGGCGGGGTCGCCGGCGTATTGGGGTATCTGATTCTCTCTTCCGCTTCGGAGAATTTCCGCGCGGCGAGGTTTGAGGCGTTTCTGCATCCGTTCGATTATCCTACGACGGCTGGGTTCCAGATCATACAGTCGCTGTACGCGATAGCCTCAGGCGGAATGTTCGGTCTTGGCCTTGGACAGAGCAGACAGACGACATTTATTCCCGAAGCGCATAATGATATAATATTCGCCATCATCTGTGAGGAATTGGGGTTCATCGGCGCGGCCGCCGTACTGCTGCTGTTCGGCATACTCATCTGGCGCGGCGTAAAGATAGCGATGAACGCGCCGGATACCTTCAGTTCCCTTACCGCCATGGGCATAATGATATTGGTGTCTAGTCAGGTGCTGATTAATGTGGCGGTTGTAACGAACAGCATACCGAATACAGGGGTTCCCCTGCCGTTTATCAGCTACGGTGGTACGTCGCTGCTGGTGGCTATGAGTTTGATAGGAGTGCTTCTGAATATTTCGAGATGCGCAAAAACATAATCCGAAAGGAGCGGGCGCGTATAAATGAGTTTTGAAAAGATACGTAAAATACCGGGAGCCGATGAGATCCTTGAATTGGTTCCCATGAGACCTGAATTAAAAGAAATCAAAGCGAAACGCGATTCGGAACTAAGGGAAATAATAGAGGGCAAGAGCGGTAAATTCTTGATTATTGTGGGGCCGTGTTCCGCTAACGACGAGGATCCCGTATGCGATTTTGTTTCGCGGCTGGCCGCTCTCAATGAGAAATTAAAAGACAAGCTGTTTATCGTGCCGCGGGTGTATACCAATAAACCGCGAACCACCGGCGAAGGGTACATGGGCATGCTGCATCAGCCTAACCCGGACGAGGCGGCTAATATGCTGGACGGCATTCTGTCCATCCGGCGTATGCACGCGCGCGCCATACAGGAGTCGGGCCTCACGGCCGCCGATGAAATGCTGTATACGGATAACCTGATATACTGTGAGGATATGCTGAGTTATATCGCCATAGGCGCGCGCTCCGTGGAGGATCAGCAGCACCGCCTCACCGCCAGCGGCATAGACCTGCCGGTAGGCATGAAGAACCCCACCAGCGGGGATTTCAACGTGATGTTCAATTCCATACAGGCGTCGCAGGCCAGCCATACCTTTATCTATCAGGGCAGCGAGGTAAGGACCAGCGGCAATCCGCTTTCGCACGCGGTGCTGCGCGGATCGGTCAATAAGCACGGCGCGAGCCTGCCCAACTATCATTATGAGGATCTGACCTTAGCCGCGGAGATGTATGAGAAGCGTGAATTAAAGAACCCGGCAATCATTGTGGATGTCAATCATTCAAACTCCGGCAAGCTCTTCGCGGAACAGCCGCGTATCGCCAAAGAGGTACTGCACAGCCGAAAATACAGCGACCGGCTGCGGCGGATGGTGCGCGGGCTGATGATAGAGAGTTATATTGAGGAAGGCAGCCAGAGGATCGGCGGGCATGTGTATGGGATGTCTATAACGGACCCCTGTTTGGGGTGGAAGGATACGGAAGCGCTGCTGTGGTATATCGCGGAGAACGCGTAACGGGAAAACCCGGAGGTTTATTTTGTGAAATACACGCCTTGCCGTTTTGACAAGGCGTGTTGACGAATCCAAAACTTCAGACCTATGATTCATTTTCAAGTGTATCTTCAATAGCACAGTTCAAGACACGCGCGATCTTCGCAAGGGTAATTGCCTGTGCTTTGTTTATGTCCTTGTTTCTCTGCTCGTACATTTGAATAGAACGCAAGGATACCGCCGCTTGCTCGGCAAGTTGTGACTGGGTGAGTCCAGCGGACTCGCGGATGCGCTTGAGATTCGTTTGAGGAAACGCGCAGGCGCGTATCTCATCCGCCATCGCGTAAAATTTGGATATATCAGCCTCATGCAGAGTCTTCGATTGCCTCAATGGCAAGTTCTACGCCGCTCATTCCCGCTATTATTTTTGGATTGCCGTGTTCAAACTGCTCCGCGAGCCCTGATGTTACAAACATGTGCAGAAAAAGTCCGCCGAATGCGGTTTCATATTGAAACGCGTTGTCCCCAATTCCTTCAAAACTAATTCGGGCGCAAATATACTCATTAGAAAGCCTGCGCGTAAGCGCGCTGAGTAAAGTCGTCTTTCCGTATTGGCGGGGGCGGTTTATCGTAAAGTAAAAACCGCGATCCACCATCGCCTTAGCCTTTTCCACCCTTTCGCTGATATCTACCATGTAATCGGTTTCCGGTCTGCACGTCCCGACAGTATTAAAGCTCCGCTCATTCACGCGAACCGCTCCTCGTTTAATAATCCTAGTTGAGTATACCATACCAAGTCGGAATCATAAACGACAAGAAAATAAGAAAATATATTCACTTGACATCACCCACTAAATTTTCTATTATTTACTGCGGATACGGATTACATTTCAGATAGGTTTTTAGATTCGGAGGGGATGATAGACGAACGCGTTGCTGCGCTTAGAGAGCATCACAAAGGCTTTTGACAATACTAAGGTGCTGAATGGTGTCAGCCTTACTGTGGGGGCGGGGGAGTTTATTACGCTGCTGGGTTCTTCCGGCTGCGGTAAGACCACCACGCTGCGGATTATAGCCGGGTTGGAGCAGCCCGATTCGGGCCGGGTTTTTTTAGATGAGCGTGATATTACCGACACGGAACCGAATAAACGCGATGTAAACACTGTGTTTCAAAACTACGCGCTGTTCCCGCATATGAACGTGGAGGCTAATGTGGGGTACAGCCTGCGTATCAGGTCCGTACATAAAAATGAGATAAAACAGCGCGTGACTGACGCGCTGCGGCTGGTGCGCATGGATGAATACGCGAAACGTATGCCGGCTGAGCTATCCGGCGGGCAAAGGCAGCGCGTGGCTATCGCGCGTGCGGTGATTAGCCGTCCGAAACTTCTGCTGCTGGATGAGCCGCTGGGCGCTTTGGATCTTCAACTGCGCCGCCAGATGCAGTTGGAATTGAAACGCCTGCAGCGGGAATTGGGCATAGCTTTCATATATATTACCCACGATCAGGAAGAGGCGCTGAACATGTCGGACCGCATCGCGGTTATGCGCGGCGGGCTGCTTGAGCAGACGGGCAGCGCGTCTGAAATCTATGACGCGCCGTATACGAGTTATGTCGCCAGATTCGTGGGAAGCGCCAATATCCTGCGCGGCGTCCCGGCTGTATCGCCGATGACTCCAAATGAGACAATCGCCGTGCGAAGCGAGAATATTGTGTTGGAGCCGTATTCCGAACATTCGCGTGGATTGGAGGGCGTCGTAACGGATAAGCGGTTTGCCGGGGGAATGCTCCGTATATCCGCCAGGCTGAACCTAAGCGGCGCGGAGGTTGTATCCAGCCGTCACGGCATTGATTCCCCGTTAACGCCCGGGCAGAATGTTTACGTAAGCTGGGACGCCGCCAGCGAGATTATCGTCAAAGACAACGACGCGGGGGAAGAATTATGAAGGCGATCAAAAGGGATAAACGCGCCGCGATAGCCGCCGTACTGCCCATGTACATATTTACGGTGGCTTTTATAGCAGGGCCTCTGATCTATATGCTGGTCATGAGTTTTTTGGTTCGGGATGAGAGCTGGGGCATTACGAATGAATTGACGCTAAGGAACTACCTGCATATTTTAGAGCCGGTATATCTGGAAACATTTAAACAGTCCTTACGTCTGGCGTTTATCACGACATTGTTTACTGTGCTGGCGGGGTACCCCGCGGGTTATTTTATGGCAAAGCTGCCGCCGGTTTGGCGCGGGCGCTGCATGATGCTTCTGATAATTCCGTTCTGGACCAGCAGCCTGATGCGGATGTACGGCTGGATTATTGTGTTCAGGGCGAATGGGTCGCTGGACAGTATCCTCATGGCGCTGGGCATTACCGATAAGCCGCTGAAACTGCTATACACATACCCCGCGGTGGCGGTGGGCATGATCTACGCGCTGCTGCCGTTTATGATCTATTCGGTGTACGCCAGCGCGGAAAAAATGGACTGGGAACTGGTGGAAGCCGCGCGCGATTTGGGCGCTTCGCGATTCAGGGCTTTTCTGACCGTAAGCCTGCCGCTTACGATGCCCGGGCTGTATTCCGGTATTGTGCTGACGTTTATCCCAAGCATGGGCTTATATTTTATCGCCGATATATTGGGGGGCAATAAGGTTGTTCTGGTGGGGAACCTGATTCAGGAGCAGTTAATGCGCGTGCATGACTGGCCGTTTGCCGCCGCGCTGAGCGTGATACTGATGATTCTGACCACACTGTTCCTGTTTTTCTACCGCAAACTCTCACATTCGGACAAATTGGAGGGTTTGGTATGAAAAAATTACCGCTCTCCGGCATATATATCACGTTTATATTATTTGTTATGTATTTGCCGATTCTTTTGGTTATCATATATTCATTCAATGAAAACAAACTGACCAGTGTGTGGAGCGGTTTCTCCCTGCGCTGGTACGGCGAGCTGATCCGTGACAGGTCCATGTTTGAGGCGCTGCGCAATTCGGTTATACTGGCGGCGATCAGCGCCGTTTTGGCGGCTGTTATAGGCACGCTGGGCGCGGTCGGCATGTCCCGCGCTAAACTGCGCGGCGCGGCGGTGATGGAATATGCCGCCACTTTGCCCATCATGGTTCCCGAAATTATTCTGGGCATGGTGTTTCTGGCGTTCTTTTCGCTTATACGGCTGCCGTTCGGAATGACGACGCTTGTTATCGCGCATACGGCTTTCTGCGTGCCGTATATACTGTTGCTGGTTAAAGCCAGGCTGGCGGGAATGGATAAGAGTTACGTGGAAGCCGCGCGTGATTTGGGAGCGGGGGAATTGAGGGCGTTTTTTGACATAACGCTGCCGTTGATTGTACCGGCGGTCGTATCCGGCATGCTGCTGGCGGTCGCCATGAGCATGGACGACGTGATTATCAGTGTGTTTGTCACAGGCGTGAACACCAATACACTGCCGATTAAGATCTACACGCAGATCAAGACGGGTGTTACGCCGAAAACCAACGCGCTGTGTACAATTTTGTTCCTGATCACGGTTATAATGGGCGGGTTATCGTCCGTAATCGGCAGCGAGCGGAAAAGCCGTGTAAAGGCTGATAAAAATAAGGAGGTAATAAATTAATGAATAAACGCGTGTTAGCGCTAGTGTGCGCGGCAGTAACTATTTCTTCGGTATCCTGCGTTTCTCAGAACACCACGCAGCAGGTTACGCTTTCGTCCGAACAAGCGGCGGAAGCGGTCGCGGAGGAGTCCGCGGCAGCGTCCGAATCGGCGGAAGCGCGGTCGGAGGAATCATCGGGAGCGGAGACCGGCGGGCAGTTGAACCTGTATACATGGGAGGGCATGTTCCCGCAAGAGATTTTGGACGGTTTTGAATCCGACAGCGGCGTCAAGATCGACTATATAAATTTTGACACAGACGAAACAATGCTGGCTAAGCTGCAAACGGCGAACGGCGGCGATTACGATTTGGTAATAGCGGACGACTATATTATTGAAACCGCCGTGGCCGAAAATCTGGTTCAGAAGCTGGACGCGTCCAAGCTTTCCAATTACGGGAATATTAATCCCATGTATCAGGGGCAGTTTTACGACCCCGCGAACGAATATACGGTACCCTACGGAGCGGGCGTGCTTACTTTGCTGTACGATCCGTCGGTCGTTTCGCTGGATATTAAGGGATACGGCGATCTATGGGACGCGAGTTTGAAAGACAGCGTCGGGCTGATCGCCAATTATCGGGTCATAAACGGCGTGGCGCTGAAGGTCCTCGGCGAGAGCTTTAACACAAACGATTTGGATACCATACAGAAAGCCGGCGACAAGCTGGTCGAATTAGCGCCGAATATACGCGTAATCAAAGACGACGCTCTGCAGAACGATCTGCTTTCCGGGGAAATATCGGCGGGTATTTTCTATACCTCGCAGGCGACCTCAGCGAAATTGGAGAATCCGGATCTGCGGGTCGTATTCCCGGAGGAGGGCATAGGCTTCGGCATCATGGCCGGATTCATTCCCTCCAACGCGCCGAACGCGGAGGCCGCGTATGCCTTCCTCGACTATATACTCGACCCGGAGCGCGGCGCCCGATGCTTTGAATATTTAGGCTACTACAGCACTTTCTCCGCGTCCGATCCCTTAATCAGCCCGGAATACAAGGAATTCCTGACGCTGCCCGACGGGTTCAACTCGGACATGGAAATGATTGAAAATATCAGCGCCGAGGCCAATGAGAAGCATGAGCAGATCTGGACGGCGTTCAAGACGGCCTCCGGGATGGAATAACGGAAAAATTCATGGTGATTGATAAAAAAGCCCTGTAAACTCTAAGTTTACAGGGCTTTTCGCGGAATTCAGGCTCTCATACCGTCCAGCCCGCGTTTTTCTTCGGGCGCGGCGCTCCAATCCTCGCGATCCGCCCAAGCAAACGCCTTCCGAATCTGCCTGCCGTACAGATATGTGTCGTCTCCGGTCATCTTCGACAACGCCAGGATGGTGAGCCGCTTTCTTAAAGCTTCGCAATGCCCAAAGGAACCGTCCATATTCTGCTCCGCGGCTATCTGCGCCGTGAGATATTGAACTAAGCCGGCGTGGTTCAGGCCGTCCAGCAGTTTGCCCCGCAGAGCCAGCCATTCCGCGTCATTCCACAGATCCCATGCTTTGGACAGGATCCAGTCCAATTGGAAAAATACCGCCTCAAAGTCAATCGTGTCTTTTGCCAGGGATCGAAGAATATCCCGCAGGTTCTTTTCGCAAAAGGCTTCCAATCCCGATCCCAGCGTGGTCATATGCCTGTACACGCCGCCTATATCCCAACTGAAATCTCCGGTATACGAACTCGCGGCTTGCGGCTCCATATCGGCGAGGGGCGCGAAGTTGGATTTTTTGTTCCGCGGTTTTCTTTTCAGGATCGCCGACATACTGAATCTTGGGGATTCCCGGGCGAACAGAGCGGGCGACGGGGCTCTCATAGCCGCGGCAGGAGCGGCGCCTGACATTGGGATCATTGGAGGTTCCACAGGGATCGGCGCGGCGATGGGGAATTGCCTGAATTTCTCGTCACGTTCGTCGACGGCGATAAAATTCGTGTATCGGCACAGAACCCCGTATTTCTTGCTGACCTCAACGATTCGCGCGTTCGCGTGTTTCATATGGCGCGGGCTGATTCCCATATGCTCCGTTTCCATACTCCCAATTCTTTGCCGCGCCCACATTTTACTGAGCAGCTCGCCGGTTTGGATTTCCGACGGGGAAAAGCGGAGAGTTACCGTTTCATCGCCGTTATCGCCGGATATTTCAAAGGGTTCGGCGCGACGCTTAGATCTGAAGAGTATACGGCGGCGTTCCCGGCCGTACAGTGTTTGGGGAAGCGCGGCGGCGGTCTCGCAGCCGTCCGAAACCTTAATGTCCTTCAAAACGGGCGAATCCGAACGAAGGAACTGTTTTACCACCTTTCTGTCTAAATCCTCATCCCCGTCGGGATAATAGAATTCAGCGAATCCGTCGGCCACATCCGCCAGCTTACTCAGAAAACTGTCGTTGACGTTCGTATCAATGCCCAGCGTAAAGACGCGGCCTTTAAACGACTTTTTCACAAACTCTATCAACTCGTCCTCATTCCCAACCTGACCGTCTGTCAGCAGCAGGATTACGCTTTCCCATTCGGATGATTTGGCCGCGCTTTCAACCGCGTAGCGCAGCGCGACCAGTATCTCAGTGCCGCCCTTCGTGAAGAGCGCGTCCGCCCAGAGGTTCGCTTTATCGAAATTAACGGCGTCATACGGGACGCTTTCGGGCGCGAACGCGGCAAAATAGGATTCAAAGGCGATAATATTAAACCTGTCCCCATCCTCCATATTTCTAAGGCAGAGTTTCAGTGCGCGTTTCGCGCTCTTGATGTTCGCCCCGGTCATGGAACCGGAGACGTCTATCATAAACAGGAATTCTTTCGGCTGCCTCACGGCGCGGGCGGGCAGCCGGGGCGTAAATGACACATACGAAAAGTACTCGCCGTTTTGCCCGGCGGTTAAATAAGTATCGCGAACCTCTTCCGCCAGAGTGATGTTCAGAACGAAGTCCGAATTCATTTTCGTCGCTTCCGCGAGCCGCGCGGAGGCGGTTTCAGGCGTTACGCGCGTCACGATAGAATGCGACGGCGAGGTAATGGATCGTATCTCGCTGTCCAGCGTTAGTTGAATCTCTATTTCGCCCCTATAGTCGGTTTCACCGCGCTCGGGGGTGATAAAATCGGCGTCGGGAACCTGAGCCGTGGGAAGCGCCATACCCATGCCCTCACGTTTGCCGACGGGTATGCCGGGAATATACCGCATCCCCACCAATGTGGGTATTACGAGCCGAATCTCATTGCCGGAGATCTTCAGATCCTGCAGGTATGAGATATTCACTTCCGTTGTTTCTCCCTTATCCACATTACCCAATGAAACCTGAAATATATTGTCTCTGTGGCTTTCCAGCATAAACGCGCTGTCGCCCGCCGTGACGGCGTCCTGATAGCGAGACAAGGCGGTCTCCCGTTCTTCCACCGCGCCTTTGAAAGAACCCCGCGCGGTTTTCGCCGAGAACGCGGTTACGGAAGCGTCCGCCGGAATGGGGAAGGTATACAGAAATTCTATGTTACGATCGCTGTCGTTAATAAATATCTGTTGAATATCCGCCATGAAAACATTGCCCACCGCGCTTCCGCGGATTGAGACGGATTGTAGACCGGGGTTGGACTGACTCATAACGTTCCTCCTTTTTGAAAACGTGACTGACGCTTCAGCTCTGCTGATACACCATCTGCATTGAGAGCTGGCATTGTCAACAGTTTTATGTAGTAATTTCAACGTCTCTAAAGCCTATGAAATTATTTGGCATCGCATATAATCATATTCGGGAACACATAGACCTGTAGTGTTAAACTGACGGCTAATCATTCAATCACTCCCCCGGAACGGAAATATCCGCTCTGATCGCTCGCGCAGGGTTTGCCTTGTGGTATTCATAGAATCTATTTTTCGGTATGATCGTTTATATGTTCGTGCTTCCACTGGTTGATCCTTTCCAAGCGTTCCTTAAACCGAGCCTCATGGCCTTGACCTGTCGGCACATAATATTCCCGACCTTGCAATTTATCTGGCAGACATTGCAGGTCAGTCAGTTTGTCGTCAAAGTCGTGAGCGTATTTGTAGCCTTTCCCGTAATCCAGTTCCTTCATCAGCCGCGTCGGGGCGTTGCGGATCTGAAGCGGCGCCGGCTCGGCTAAGGTTTGGAGAGCGTCTTCGCTCGCGGCGTCATAGGCCATGTATAAACTGTTCGATTTGGGCGCCAGGCTGCAGTATACCACCGCGTGAGTCAGATGGACGCCGCATTCGGGCATTCCGATATAGTGACAAGCCTGATACGCCGCAATTGAGATCTCCAGCGCCTTGCTGTCCGCCAGACCGATATCCTCGCTGGCGAAGCGCGTTACGCGCCGCGCGATATACAGCGGATCCTCCCCGCCTTCCAGCATCCGGGCCAGCCAATAGACGGCGGCTTGCGGG
>JAISZF010000105.1 GCA_031269415.1 Clostridiales bacterium | reverse complement strand
CGCGAGAGGGATTAGCCCGGCGCGGAAGGGAAAAGGAGAGAGTGTTCAGTATGAGGACGGTTTTATGAGGAAGGGGTTAGTGACATCAAGTTTGCTTGTTCTATTGACAGCCTGCTCGCTGCTGCCGCCGGAGGAAGAACCGCTGGTTCCGGCGATGATCAGCGGGGATGAAAGCGCCACGTACAGCGTATTCCGCGTCACCAGGGGCGATCTGCGGAAGTATGTGAGCCTGCGGGCCGATTACGTGCCCACTGCCGCGCAGACGCTTTCGTTCTCCGTGGGCGGACTCTATTACGCGAATTTATATTTCGACGTGGGCGACGAGGTAAAAGCGGGCGACGTGATGGCGGAGCTGGATACCTCCGATTTGGACAAGCCCTTGGAGGAGCTGAACCGCGAGATTGCGAAGAACTCTGTGGAGATAGAAAACAGAGAAGCGCTGTACGCGATTGACTCGGAGATCGAGTCGTTGTCGATTATCAGCGGGCAGGCCGTTTCCGTCTACAGCAGCCGGATCGAGGATCTGCGGGATCAGGCGAAGACATTGGATTTGCGGCTTAAGAGGCTGGAGGCGCAAAGGGCTTTGCGTTTCCTGACGGCCGGCCTGGACGGCGTGGTTACATATGTGCAATCCGTAAAGCCCGGCGACCGATCCGAGGAAGGCAGCGGCGTTTATGTGATTACGGACAAGACCCGGTCGGTGTTTAAGGCGACCGGCGCGGATATAGAATATCTGAAGCTGGGTATGGAGGTGAATGTTGTCTCCGAAAAGGAAACATACAGAGCCAGAGCGGAGGAGTATGAGGCGCTTGGGATATTTGAGCCGGAGGCGGACGCCGTGTATCTCGAACTGCTTGACGAGGCGGTTATAAAGGACGGCGCATACGGTACGATAGACCTGATGGCCGGCGAGCGGAAGGATGTGTTATACATTCCTGTTTCCGCGATCATGACCGTGCGCGGAGAGAAGTATGTGTATTTGCTTGAGAACAACATAAGGAAGACACGAGGGGTGCTTACCGGTTTTGAAACCTCCGAATATGCGGAGATCACGAGCGGACTTTCCGAAGGGGAAGAGGTTTTCAGCGAGGGGGCGAAATCTTGAGAAGAGTCTTCGCTATAGTGGTTTTAATACTGCTCGGCGGGTGCGGCGCGGACAAGCCGCCCGAAGCGCCCGCGTTGCTGCCGCCCGCCGATATGGCGGACGATACGGCGGTCGCCGCGCGGCGTGACGTTATGAGGATAATAAGGCTGGATGGCCGTGTAACGCCGGAGATTGTGACGCTGAGGTTCGGCGACATAAACCTGCCTGTGGCGTCGGTAGCGGCGCTGCCCGGGGAACGGGTCGCGGCGGGCGACGCGCTGGTTTATTTGGATACGGAGGAATCGCGGACGCGGGCGGAGGAATCGCAATCGCAACTGGAAGAGCTGACTCGGCGGTATGAGTATGAGAACGCCGACAGGCAGACAGAGATGGCTATTACGGAGATTGAATTGAATATCCTTATTTCGCGGGACGCGGACCCGGATGAGATACGGCTGAAGAAACTGACGCTGGATCGGCTTACAATAATCCGCGATCAGGAGTTGAGGGCGCAAGAAGAGGAGATAGCGTACAGGCAGAGCGCAATAGACCGATTGAATAGGGAACAGGCGGAATCGGCGTTAATCGCCGACACCGACGGCACGGTCGCGTATGTCCACGTCACGCCCGGGGCCGCGGCGCGCCCGTTTCAGGAAGGCGTGTCGATTGCCCTTGACGACAGCCTGTATGTGGAATGCGTAAAAACCGAGTCCGCCGCGGGGCTTAACGGCATGAAACGGTTTATCGGCAGATACGGCGGGGCGGAATATGAGCTGGAGTACCTGCCTTTGCCCATGGAAGAGGAGCTTACATACATATTCGACGGCATGCCGACGCCCGCACGTTTCTCATTTGTGGAAAAAAGCGTGGGGCTGGTCGCGGGGAAATATATCGAGGTCATCGGTATATCCGATATGGCTGAAAACGTTCTGGCCGTGCCGGTAAACGCCGTATACTCCGGCGCGGAGGGCGAGTACGTGTACGTGATTACCAAAGACGCTGGCGGCGAGGCTGTTAAAACCCTTACGCCGGTGAAAACGGGGCTGATCGGCGATACCCTGATGGAAATCACCGAGGGCTTGAGGGAAGGGGATGTGGTCTATGTCAAACAGTAGGCTGTGGATAGCGGCGCTGTTTCTATCTCTCCTGTGCGCCTGCGCCGCGGACGCGGTCACGGCGGAAGTCAGTCTGATGGACGCCTCCATGGTTAACGTGTCTCTGCCCAACTATACGCTGGTAAACCCCGAGATAAAAGACCTGATCACCACCGCGTCCGCTAAGGGCAGTCTGGAGTTTCCGGTTCGGACAAGCCTTTCGTTTGAGAAATCGGGTAGGCTGGAAAAGCTGTATGTTTCCGACGGGACCGCCGTGAAAGCGGGCGATCCGCTGGCCGAGCTCTCCTATGATCAGGAAGAGGTTCTCATGAATATAGACATCACGAATATAGAGATTGAACAGGAAAAAAGAAATTTCGAGGCTGACGAGGCGGATTATCAGAAGAATGTATCCGTGTTGACAGCGAGCAGGGACAGGGAACTCGACCTGAGACTGAAGGATATATTGGATATGCGGATCGAACGGGCGGAACGGAGCCGTCAGAAAGCGGCGGCGGAGCATGAGGCCGCCCTGACGGCGCTCAACGAAACGCTCACCGGATACGAGGCAATGACCGCGCCGGCACAAATGCTGGCCCCGAGCGACGGTTTTATATTCATGGCGGCGCGGAAATCGGAGGGGGATATGCTGGAGGCGGAAGAAGTCCTTATGGAGATATGCGACACGACGGATTTTTATATCTCGTTTTCCGGCGACGCGGGCAGTTTCTGTATGAATATGCCGATTACCGCCGAACTCGGCGGCGATGTGTTTAACGGCGTCATAGTTTCCAGCCCCCCGGCGGCAAGCTCTGACGGCGGCAGGGAGTTTTTGGTCAAGATGTACGACGCCGTCCCAAATATCGCGGGGGCGCTGAATCAGGAATTTCAGATTACAGGGCAGCAGCGGGAGATAACCGGCGCGCTGACCATACCCCAGCGAGCCTTGGAAAATGAGGACGGCAAACACTTTGTGAACATACTGGAAGACGGGGTGGTTAAAAAACGTTACATTGTAATCGGCGCTTCCGGCTCCGAGGATGTTCAGATACTCGACGGGCTTAATGAGAGCGATCAAGTTATACTGAATTGAGGTGTCCATGATTACGTTTCTGTTTAAAAAAATAATAAAGCATAAATGGATAACGCTCTGCCTGCTGCTAGGTAATATATTCCTGGCGGGCGTTGTTTCCAGTATTCCCCTTTACGCTCAGGCGGCCACGCAAAAGCTGTTAATGAGGCAGACCAACGATTATCTGGCACAAAAGGGAGAATATCCCGGATTCGTTGAATGGAGCGCGGCATTGGGGAGCGGCCCCGCGTCCGTTAAGCTCGGCGCGGAGGACGGCAAGGCGCTGGCCTTTTCCGGTATACCGGAACGGTTCGGGTTGCCCGCGCTCACAAAAAGGGAGATTTTGACGGTAAGCAATATCGGGTTCCTGCCGGAGGAACCTCTCTCTGACGAACCGGAAACGCTGAACTGCGACATATACAGCGTTTCCCTTATTCGGGACTACTCGAAAATGGTTCTGGGCGTTATGTTCAGGGACCGCCCGAGGTTGGACGGGGTAATAGAGGCGGTGGTCGGTCAGGGTACATATGACAGTCTTAACATAATTTTGGGCGGCGTTTACGAGTCCTCACAGTTTGTGTACAACGGGCAGCCTCTCAGGATTAAGGTTACAGGCGTTTTCGACGCGGCTGAGGACAGCGGTTATTACTGGAACCCGACCCCGTCGTCGTACCAGAATGTGTTTTTCATCGGGGATACGGCTTTTGCCGAAGTATTCATGGAAAACGAGTTTCCGGCGTGGTCGGGCGTGAACGCGGCCTGGCAGGTTAACCTGGACTGCGCCGCTCTGGACGTAACCGCGACGGACAACTATCTGAGCGCGGCGAAATTCTATGCGGATATGGATAAAAAAAGCGCCGACGCCGGTTTCAGGGAGAGTTTCTCATCCATACTCTCCGGTTATAATGAAAAGTCGGACAAGCTGAACATCACCCTGTGGGTGTTACAGACGCCCATGTTCTTCATGCTGCTGTTCTTTATATTCATCGTGTCTAAACAGATTCTACGGTTAGACAAGGGCGATATCGACGTATTGAAGAGCCGTGGCGCGAGCGGGGGGCAGATACTGCGCATGTATCTGTCGCAAGGTTTTTTAGTGGGCGTTGTATCCATGGCGTTGGGGCTGCCGCTGGGATGGTTTATCTGCCGCGTGACAGGCGCTTCAAGCGGATTCCTGAGCCTGGTGGATCGCTCGGCGCTGCCGGTACGGTATAACGATCGCGCGTTCCTGTACGCCGGAGCGGCCCTCGTTCTTTCGATAATCACCATGGCGCTGCCCGCGTGGCGATACTCCCGCATTTCCATTGCGGAGACAAAGAGGGAGCGCCGGAAGAAATGGGGCGTACTGCCGGTGATTATGGAGGTTCTGATTCTGCTGGCCTCCGCTTACGGCTTTTACAGATTTAACATCCAAAATGATATTATAGCCGAAACGGCGCGGCAAGCCGTCGATCCCCTGATGTACCTGACAGCGTCGCTGTTTATCGTCGGAGCGGGGCTTTTATGCCTGCGTCTGTTCCCGCCGCTCGCCGGGCTGATCTTTAAGATATTCAAAAATATCCTGCCGCCGTCCGCTTATGTGTCATTCCTTCGAGTGATACGCACCGCCGGGGATGAACGGTTTATTATGATATTCCTGGTGTTCACCGTGGCTTTTGGCATATTCGGCGCAAGGCTGGCGCGCACCGTCAACAGAAACGCGGAGGACAGCGTTCTGTATGAAGTTGGGGCGGATGTACGGTTGAAGGAGGTTTGGCGGGATAACGCCGAAGCGGGCGGCGGCGATCAGGTTCTGTACCATGAGCCGGACTTTAACAGGTTCGCGGAGCTGCCGGGTGTTAAATCAGCCGCCAAGGTGTATACGGCAAAGGCTGAGATTACGGGTCCCGGAGGCAATTTGACGGACAGCGCCGTTATGGCGATACAAACCGATCAGTTCGGAAGAATCGCGTACTACCGCGATGATTTCTTCCCCACGCATTTCTACAATTACCTGAACACCATGTCGCGGGACGCAAAGGGAGTAATCGCTTCAGCCAATTTGAAAGAATACTATAAGATCGGCGATATAGTCAATTACAGGGTGGATAGTGAGAACTGCTCGGGCGTTATATACGGGTTCGCGGACTACTGGCCGGGATATAAGCCCGTTGAGCGGACTGAAAACGCCGACGGAGGCTATTCGGACAAGCCTCAGTATCTTATCGCCGCCAATCTCCATTACGTCCAGTCCGTCATTGGCCTGCGGCCTTATGAGATATGGCTGAAAACAGACGCGGATTCCAATAATTTCATCACGAGGTACGCCTTGGATAACAATATTAAATTCGCTTCGTTCACGGACGCCCGCGCCCAAATAATCACGGGCAGAAACGAGCCTGTGTTGCAGGGCACGAACGGGGCGCTGACAATAGATTTCATTATCAATCTGACGGTCTGCGCGGTAGGTTTTTTGATCTACTGGATACTTTCGATTAAGGATCGGGCTTTGCAATTCGGCGTGTTCCGGGCGATGGGCATGCACGTCAGGGGAATTGTGAGCATCCTGTGCTGCGAGCAGGCGCTGGTTTCCCTCATGGCTGTTTTGATTGGGAGTGGAGTGGGGGTTCTGGCGTCAAGGCTGTTCACTCCCATGATCCAACTGGCCTATTCGGCCTCCGAACAGCCCATACCTATCATACTGGCGGATCAGCCAAGCGATTACGCGCGGCTGTTCGGAGCGATCGGTATCACGATCTTAGTCTGCCTGATTGCGTTGGGGGCGATTGTGTCGCGGATCAGGATCGCTTCGGCCTTAAAACTGGGGGAAGAGTGATATGGATGTATTGATGCGCTGCGAGAATGTTAAACGGAGTTTCCGTTCCGGCGGAATCGACTTTTGGGCTTTGGGAGGCGTAGACTTAGAGATTGAAAAGGGACGGCTCACGATTCTGAAGGGCCGTTCGGGATCGGGGAAAACCACCCTGGTAAACATTTTGGGCGCGCTGGATTATCCTACGGGGGGAACGGTGCTCTTCGAGAACAGGGAACTGACGGCAATGAAGGAATCCGGGCGTTCCGCGTTCCGGCGTAAAGAGACGGGGTTTGTGTTTCAATCTGTGGCCCTTGTGTCTATGCTGACCGCCGCCGAGAACGTGGAGTTCGGTCTGCGCGTGTCGGGCGCGAACAGGCGGGAATATAGGCGCAGGGCGGAAGAATGTTTACAACTGGTGGGGCTTCAGGGCAGGATGAACCATATGGCTCAGGATCTGTCGGGCGGCGAGCGGCAGCGGGCGGCGATCGCCCGCGCCATAGCCCACCGTCCCAGGCTCATACTGGCCGACGAGCCTACCGCCGAACTCGACACCCGCACGGGTTTGGCGGTGGTTAAGGTCTTTAAGGATATAATTGAAAAGGAGGGGGCGGCGGTGGTCATGACCACTCACGATCCGGGCTTGGTGGAATTCGCCGACAGCCTGTATGAACTGGAGGACGGCGTTATAGTTGGCCGGAACCTCGGGAATGGATAAATACGCGATTGTAAGCGAAAATTTGGTGAAGATATATAGAGCGGCCGGCATTGAGGTGCCTGCGCTTCAAGGGCTGGACTTGAGGGTGGAGCGCGGGGAGATAATGGCTATTGTGGGCAGCTCGGGCAGCGGGAAGACCACGCTGCTGAATATGATCGGCGGCTTGGATCTGCCTTCGGCGGGCAGGCTGTACGTCTGCGGAAAGGATCTCCTCAAGCTGAAGGCCGCGGAACTGGTAGAGTACAAACGTAACACCGTGGGCTTCGTGTGGCGGAACGGCGCCAGGAACCTTCTGCCGTGTCTCTCCGCCGCCGAAAACGTGGCTATGCCTATGCGGTTCGCGCGAAAGATGGTAAACGGCAAGCTGCGGCGGGCTATTGGCCTGTTGGATCTGGTGGAGTTGAAGAGCAGGGCTAAGAGCGGGCTTTCGCGGCTTTCAGGCGGGGAACAGCAGCGCGTGGCTATAGCGATAGCCTTGGCAAACGATCCTGAGGTGCTTTTAGCCGACGAGCCTACCGGATCGGTGGACGCGGGCACATCCGCCGGTATCTTGGATATGTTCCGGCGGATAAACAGGGAATTGGGAACCACAGTGTTGATCTTCACGCACGACCGGGAGATAGCCGGCAAGGTGAACCGCGTGGTATCCATACGCGACGGCAAGGCGGCCAGCGAGAAGATCGCAGCCAAAAGCGAGTTGAGCGACGCGTCCTTTGGCGGAGTCCGGAGGGAGGAGTTTTTCGCGGTGGACAAGGCGGGCGGCGTACAAATCCCGCCGGAGTATCTGGAGAAGCTGCGGATAAAGCACGGAAAAGTCAGGGTAACCGCCGAGGAAGGAAGGCTTGTAATATCCGCGCCGGACAGAGTGTAGATCCGCGTCGCGGGATCCGAATTATAACGAACGGTAATATAATTTAAGTATATGTTTACGCAAAGGAAGCGATATATTGAAACTGTCTTTCAGCACACTGGGAACCCCGTTCGCGGACATCGGCGGAATTGTGGGGTATGCCGTTAAAAACTGCTATCAAGGCATTGAACTCCGCGCCGTGAGCGGCACGGTGGATCTCGCCTCGCTTGAGGCGTTCAAGGGCGGCGGTTTGAGGCAAACCGCCAAACAAATTAAGGACGCGGGTATAGAGACCGTCTGCGTCGGCACAAGCGTAAGCTTTAATAAAGCGGGCAGGGAAGCGCAGACCGAGGTTTTGGAAGCGGCGAAATTCTCCATGGGGATCGCGAACGCTCTGAAATGCCCATATATCCGCACATTCGGTGGCCCGCTAATCCCCACTCAGAGTTACACGGAAAGCCTGAAATGGATCCGCGAGGGGTACGAACTGCTTTGCGAGCTAAGTGCCAAAGAGAAGGTGACGCCACTGATTGAAACGCACGATGATTTTAGTACCTCCGCCCGTGTTTTGGACATAGTGGGGGCTGTTTCGGCCCAAAATCTGGGCGTGGTGTGGGACATTCTGCACCCTTACCGATACGGAGAAGCAATGGAAGCGACATATGAAGCCCTGCGCGAAAGAATCCACCACGTACATGTTAAGGATTCCGCCAATTTCTCACCCGCGGGTTTTGACCTGCCGCTTCTCGGAGAGGGAAAGCTGCCTGTCGATGAATGCGTCGGACTGCTCAAATCCGGAGGGTATGACGGCTATTATTGCTTTGAATGGGAAAAACTCTGGCATCCGGAGATACCGGAGCCGGAGGCGGCGTTGCCTTCTTACGTGCAATATATGGCAAGATATGCTTAAATTAATATGGACGCGCCCCCCGCAACTCATACGCGGGGGGCGCTCAAGGAAAATACGACAGTTGATTAAATCCCCCTACAAATATTTGTAAGGGGATTTGCCGCGCTACCTGAACTTCCTCTTCCACTGCGACCTGCGATACCAAAGCCGAATTTGCTGCCCCGCCTGCGGCCCGAAATACAGAAGCAGGTTCAGTATGGATATGAGTATCGCGAGCCTTCCGCCCCAGCCTTCAACCACCAACGAGTAGATAAGAATAACCGCGTCCAATAAGGCGAGGTATTTTACCTTAATCGGAATTACAAAAAATAATAAAATCTGGAAATCGGGAAAGATGCTCGCGAAAGCAAGAAACATAGACAATGAGAGATACTGGTTGGTCGCGTAATTTGTTAACAGGCCCGCGAGCATCGTGCCGATAACGCCCGTTAAGAAAAAGATATTGAATTTGAAAGAACCCCACTCGTTTTCCAGGGACGAGCCAATCAGCCACGTGAAATACATTCCGAGTACGGCGAATAACAGGGAACCGCCGGGAGGCAGAAACACAAAGCTTATCAGGCGCCAGATCTGGCCGCGGGCGATCGCTCCCCTGTCGAAATACAGCAGACTCCAGAGATTAAGATCCGTAGGGCTGAGAATAAAATCAAGCCCGAACACAACAGCCTGGCCGATAACTATATACAATATCAGGTTGCTGACCGCGTACCGGCCAAATTTCCGGTTTAATTTCGCAATCCAATTGTTGTTATACATAATGCCGCTCCTTAACCAACATGATCATTAAGCAGAAGCGACAAGGCTCCTCTGTGCGCGGCCAGCGCCTGCTTTATCATATCTTCCGTTTCCGCGGGGTCTTCGCTGAATAAAAAACGCGCCTCCCACGCGGGGGTATAACATTCGTCCAACTCGATAAACTCCGTCACGAAATCGGGAAGCTGATCCGCGTCGTAGCTGTCATATATTCCGTCAAATAGCTCGTCGCTGATGTCCGTCCATACATTGCCCACCCCGACGCGCAGGCATACGATCCGTCCGTCCGCCGTCTCCTCGGCGTAAAGCCCTTCCGCCAATTCCTCGTCGGGCCCGATATGGTACCGCCCCAATTCTTCCTCAAAGAATCCCGTTTCGGGATTTTTCAGCATGAGCACCAGGGCGGCCGCGTTTTTTTCGTTCACGTGCTTATGCCCACCACATCCGCGGCGGAGCGTCATATAGGATGACCTGCTTGAGAAAAGCGATAGCCTTTTCCAGACCTTCCTCAACAGACATGAGACCATCTTCATGTTCTATGCTGACGGCGTCGTCATATCCGATTGCCCGCAGCGTGGATATGATCTCTTTCCATTCGGTCAGATCATGCCCGTATCCAACTGTGCGGAAGAACCAGCCGCGATTTATAAAGTCGTCATAGCGCGAGGTTTCCAGCACACCGTTGACGTGTACGTTGCTTGTAACAACGCGCGTATCCTTGGCGTGGAAATGATAGACCGCGCCTTTTAAGGCTTTCAGCGCGTCCACAGGGTCTATTCCCTGCCAGAAGAGATGGCTGGGGTCGAAATTCGCGCCGATGGTTTCGCCCACGGCCTCACGCAGGCGCAGCAGCGAGCGCGGGTTGTAGCAGCAGAAACCAGGATGCAGTTCCAGCGCTATCTTATGGACACCAAAGCTGTTGGCAATCTTTACGGCTTCTTTCCAGTAAGGGATAAGCTCCTCTTCCCATTGGTATTTGAGGATCTCCAGATAATCCGTCGGCCACGCGCAGGTAACCCAGTTGGGGTATTTAGCGCCGGGATGATCGCCGGGGCAGCCGGAGAAGGTAATTACACGATCTACACCAAACTGCTGCGCGAGCTTGCATGTGGCGACAAATTCGGAATGGTCTTTTTCCGCGATAGCCTTATTGGGATGAACGCCGTTGCCATGCACGGAAAAAGCGGAAATCTCCAGATTGTATTTCTTCAGCAGCGCTTTGTATTCGTTGATTTTTTCGGGATTGTCCAAAAATTCAGCCGGGTTCAAGTGATTATTGCCCGGTGAGCCTCCGGTTCCTATCTCGACCGCCTGTACGCCCAGTCCGGAGAGATACTCAAAGGCTTCCGCGGGTGTTTTATCATACAGTGGCACTGTTAATACGCTCAGTTTCATGAAAACCTCCTCGCCGGATTCAGTCGTTCAAACCCAATATATAATCTATACCGTTCTTCACGCTTATGAACGGATCTATCTCAAATTCTTCCTGCTCAAGTATATAGTATTCCACTCCGGACTGTTTGCCGGTTTTGATGATCTCGGAGAAATCGATTACGCCCTCGTGGAGGTCCACGCATTTTCTGGACTCATAGTCCTTGATCTGCTTTATGTGCAGGAGTTTGGCGCGGTTCGCGTACTTCTTCATATATTCCAGCGGATCCACGCCGGCATAGGCGATCCAATATAGATCCAGTTCGGCGAACACCTTGTCGGGGTCGGTATTGGAATAGAAGATATCCAGCAGGTATTCGCCGTTATCCTTGGCCAATTCCCAGTTGTGGTTATGGTACGCGAATTTCATCCCAGCGCTTGTGATCTTTTCAGCTATCGGCGAGAATAATTCAGCCAGTCTGAGCATGCCGTCCCTGTCCGATATGCCGCTGTAATGGGGCAGGACGATATACTCCGTACCCAATATCTGATTGTACTCGATCTCCTCGTCCAAACGCTCAAGCAGCGCTTCAACGCTTGAATGAGTGCCCATCGGCCTCAGGTTGTTATCGTCCAGAAGTTTTTTGAGATCCTTCGCGGAATAACCGCCGTATCCGGCAAACTCCACGCCGGTATATCCGATTTTACCCAGCTTGCGCAACGTACCCGGGAAATCGCGCCGCAGTTCCTCGCGCACCGAGTAGAGCTGGATGTAAAACTCGTTAATTAAGCCCATATAATCCCCTTTCAGCTAATCCTTCCACATCCGGATGTGATACCGGATGAAAAGCCCTTGCCTTCGGAGTGTATTATACCAATATCACTTTAATTTGGAAAGACCCGAATTTCCGATTAGGCGCGGCTTTTTACGGATTGAGTCCGGCGGCCGCCAGGAATTCGGCTGCCACGTCCCGGGGATTTTGCTTTAACACGTCGACATTATAATTCAATTCCCGCATTGCGTCGTCACTCAGCGCGCCTGTCAGCTTGCCGAGCGCCGCGGTGAGTTCCGGATATTTCTCCGCCGTTTCCTCTCTGATTACAGGCGCGGCATGATATGGGGGAAAGAATTTCTTGTCGTCTTCCAGCACCGTCAAATCATATTCAAGCAGCATACCGTCGGTGGAAAAGGCTTCCGTTACCTGAGTTTCATTATTTTCAATCGCTGAATACCGCAGTACTCCCTCAACAGCGCGTTCTTCCTTAAATGTTAAATCATAGGCTATTTTTAACTGAGGTATCTCGTCGTTCCGGTTCAGTATTTCAAAACCGCCGCCGAACACAAAATCAGAGGATACCTTCGCGAGATCGGAATACGTTTTAAGGTCTGTCGAGTATGTATGTCTTATCCTTCTTCTGCAGCCGGGGAATAATCTCTATATTCTCACGCACCGTCATATGGGGGAACAGACCTGTCTGCTGAATTACATAGCCTATATTCCTGCGAAGCTCAATGACATATTCAGCGAGAATATTTTCCCCGTTTATATAGACGCTGCCTGAGCTGGGTTTTATCAGCCGGTTGATTATCTTCAGAACAGTCGTTTTTCCGTATCCGCTCTCGCCGACCAAAACAACCAGTTCCGTTATGAAAAACATAGGAAAACATAGGAACCCTATATTCTTCTTTAAAGTTCAACCTGATTAAGCAATATACTTAACCATGTCTACCACTTTCGGCTGTAACGACCAGCCACTA
>JAISZF010000082.1 GCA_031269415.1 Clostridiales bacterium | reverse complement strand
GGCATAGTCTCCAAGAGCGGCACCTGGTTTGGGTTTAATGAGGTTCGTCTGGGGCAGGGGCGTGAAAACGCGAAGGAATACCTGCGTGAGCATCCCGAGGTTGCGCATGAGATCGAGAATTCGGTGCGTAAGCATTATGCGATGAAAGAACTGGAGGCCTTGGCCTTGCCGGATAATTATATTCAACCCGGCGATTTGACGGAAGAAGAGGTAGAGGTCACGCAGGAGGATCTATTGATCGATGAAATGCTGATTAACCTCGAAGGCGACGAATCGCTGTAATAATGACAGTAACTAAATTGGAGCCTCAGAAACGCCGGAAGGACCGCTGGTCGGTGTATCTGGACGGCGAGTTCGCGTTCGGGCTGGGCGAGGTGGATCTGCTTTATTATAAGCTGCGCGAAGGCGCTGAAATAAGCCTCGAACGCGTGGAATACATACGCGATCAGATCGTTTTGACAGAGGCCAGCCAAAAGGCGCTGGATTATCTCTCATACCGTCCCCGTACGGTTAAGGAAGTGGAGAAGAAGCTGACCGGGGATTACGCGCCAGATATTATAACCCGCGTAATGGACATGCTTTATTCTTATAAATACATTGACGACGCCGCGTACGCTGCCGAGTATGTGAAAGAACGCGCGAGCGCCGGATACGGCCCGCGTAAGATTGAATGGGAACTGCGGGAGCGGGGCGTCGGCAGGGAATTGATCGACGCGGCCCTCGAACAGGTTGAAGGCGAGCGGGTCAGGATAGCGGCGGCGGCTCTACGGGCCAGATACAGGAATAAACCTGTTATGGATGATAAGGAAAGGAGCCGCGCATTCGGTTTCCTGGCGCGGCGCGGGTTTGACGCGGAAACGGCGGACGAGGCCCTGCGGCTGTTGTGACTATAAAAATTCAATTATTTTTTAAACTTTTTATAGTTTACTTAAAAAAAGTTGATATTCTCGTTTTGATTGTGGTATGCTATAAAAAAGGAGAAATGCTGCCATGATCCAGCGCAGGCAATATATGAGTAAACTCATCAAAATGAAAGACGAGAAGATCATCCGGGTCATCACTGGCATCCGACGCTGCGGAAAATCTACCTTGCTGCTGTTGTTTCAGGAATACCTGAAGCAAAACGGCGCGGGCGATGATCAGATCGTTTCCATCAATTTTGAGGATATGCGATATGAATCCCTGCTTGATTACCGCGAGCTATACGAATATGTGACGGAGCGGCTGGCCGCAGGCAAAAGGACATATGTTTTTCTGGACGAGATACAAAACGTCACCGAATTTCAAAGGGCCGTGGACAGTCTGTTCATCAAGGACAATGTTGATGTCTACATCACCGGCTCCAACGCTCGTCTGCTCTCCGGCGACCTGGCGACATTTCTTTCCGGACGGTATATCGAAATCAACATGCTGCCACTGTCCTTCGCGGAGTATTTGGAATTAAAGGGCGGCGGTGATAAGCGTGAGGCGTTTACGTCTTATTACTTAAACGGCGCGTTTCCCCAAGCGGCCGTCATAGCGGATGATGAGGTACGATCCGATTACATCCGTGGCATCTACAATACAGTGCTGCTCAAGGATATAGTCGCCCGGAAGAAGATCGCCGATGTGGAGCTTTTGGAAAGCGTGACGCGGTTTTTGTTTGACAACATCGGGAATATTGTATCCTCAAAAAAAATCGCGGATAGCCTGACATCTTTTGGTAGAAAGACGACCTCCATCACGGTGGAAAATTATGTGACCGCGCTCATGGACGCCTATGTGCTATATAAAGCACCGCGATACGATGTAAAGGGGAAACAGTATTTGAAATCCTTGGAGAAATACTACGCGGCGGACATAGGCCTGCGCCGCGTTGTATTGGGAGAGAGAAACCGTGACATAGGGAGGGTTCTGGAAAACATCGTCTATCTGGAACTTATCCGCCGGGGATATACCGTTCGGGTCGGCAAGTCGGGCGATAAGGAAATTGACTTCGTGGCGACCGCCGGAGATCAGCGGATTTACTATCAGGTAGCCGCCAGCGTGCTTGATCCCGCCACGTTCGAGCGGGAATTCGAACCTCTGCGGAGCATAAGAGACCACTATCCCAAGTTCGTCCTAACCATGGACGATCTTCCCACCGGGCAAGACGGTATCCGGCAGGTGAATATAGTTGATTTCCTGCTTAACTCTTGAACGTTATATCCGCCATTAATCCTTCTTCTTAAACGGTAGGAAGGGTATTATTCTTCCGGCGAAGCTCGTCATTGTCATATTTGATTTACTATGCTTACGGATTCAGCGCGCTTATCCTCCGAAGAAACTCCACAGGCTGAATCCTGTGGGCATAGGAATTGTGAACATATATACTGTGGCAATCAGGAACGCCGAACAAGAGATAACTCCTTTCTTTGATTTATTTCCGCAAGTCCTTACGTAATATAACAAAAAAACGGCAAACGCGAAACCTTTCATAAATGTAAGGGATTTTTATTCAAGCGTATAAGGGTTGGTTTTTAATCTTACTGCGGCGGGCGGTAATCGACAAAAATCCCCGTCCTGTCAACACACAGGGCGGGGATGCGGTTACTTGCGGAGTATGGTTTCCCAATCTGTCGGGTATCCAATGTGCCACAATACAATGACATCTTTGTACTCTTCAAACAGAGCGGACATTGCCGACAAAAACTCATTATTCCACTTGTCCGCGTCTGAGTAGAGCATTTTTAGCGTTACTACGGAGGCGAACAGCTTGCGCGTCGCCGACTTGTCCACATCAGGGACGTTGGCGGGAATCACGCTGAAAACGCTATTATACAAACGCCGGGAGTGGGCGCAGATATTCCATATCCTTCCGCGCCGTATTTATGCGTGTGATAATACGAAAACCGCGCCCGTAAGTATACTTCAAGTTCCGCTAGAACCGAAAACAAAAGACCTTGCAGTTTTCGGTCAAACTCATAGAGCCTGTATACGGTTTCAAAAGTTGTTCCCGGCTTGTATTTGCCGTCTTTCGCCCTGTACGTCAGAAAATACGCGGATAGTCTGTAATAGCTAATTCTTGAAAGGACTTCCTCGCAGAAGCCATCATCGGAAACAGTGCAGCCGTGCTCACGCAGTTTTCCGATCTGTTGCTTGTATGTTGCCGGTTGTTTAAGCATTTATTGATCTCCCGTTACAATAAATGTCCCCCCATGGGACACATCACGCATTGCTGCGGAGAGGTGCGGGGGGTCCTATCTCTATTATTATAATACGGAATCCGAAAAAAGCAACAATTATTTTTTGGCCTGTAAATATTTTGATTGATTTCCATAAATCGTTTACCATTTTGTTTAAATACGATATAATAATATCATCTTTTTGTTGGGGGAGGACGGAATATGTTCACCGTCACTATTGAAGCCCCACCGCTTGTCGCCGGTGAAGTTTATAAACTGTTTATATTTTGATAAAGATTTGTTTATTACCCGAATGATATGATATCCCTGTTCAAATGTATACGAAGGGATGGTAGACTATGAAAAGAGCGCGAAACAAGGCGCTGGTACTGTCGGCGGCGGCGGTTGTCTCTGCGGCGGTGCTGGCGGCGACCGCGTTTGCGGCCGCGGCGAATGTGTCCGGCTACGAGGAGCTGAAACAAAGAGGGTTTGCTCTTATCGATCAGAGCGGGAATTCCACTTCTACAGTCATCGTGGAAATGATCGCGGACGGCGAGAAGGTATTTTCCCAGAGCGTGTTCACGGAAAAAAATGAGGAGCAAGGCGCGCACCACAGGACGGAGACTTTCGACGGCGGCGAGGATTCTTACTGGGGTGAGGTGTATTGGTACGGTACGACGTGTTACTCGTTCAGCTCAATTAACCCGGATGAGTACAAAGAATTTTCCGGGTACTCCAAGGATAATGGGAGGGAGTTAAAATTAACGGAAAATCAGAAGAGGTTTTCCGGGATTATTCTGGATCTGCTTACCAGCGATCTCAAAAACTTTTTTGTGACAGACGGAAACACAATCTCTGTTTCGCTTGATAAGAATCAAATACCGGAACTGGCGCAGAGTTTTATAGCGGTCGTCGCCGAAACCTCGATTAAGAAACATGAGGATAATCCAAACTATTATATACAAAGCGATGGTCTGGACAGCGTAATTACGAAATATTTCTATGAACCCGTAATAGAATCATATTTTCTGACAGCTACGATTTCAGACGACGGCTATCTTTCCGACTCAAACGCGAGCGTTAGTTTATCCGGAAAGGACGCGAACGGCGAATCACATACAGCGACACTTATTCTCAGCATGACGTTCAGCGATATCGGAAGCACGACGGTTGAAGCCTTTGACCCGCAAGGTAAAACGTTAAGGCAATGACAGCGAGTCAACCGTCATATATATTAACAGCGGCGCGTTTAAAAAAGCAATACCGCAACGGCCGCGGCGTCGAGGACATCAGCTTCTCGATCCGCCGCGGCGAAATTTTCGGGCTTTTGGGCGCGAACGGCGCGGGCAAAACTACCACAATGAAGATCATTACCGGGCTTATAACACGTTACGGGGGCACGGTACGCCTGGACGGCGAGGATATTGCGGAGAACCCCGCGAAAGCGCTGCGGCGGATGGGCTGCTTAGTTGAGGCGCCCTCTTTTTACGGTTACATGTCCGCGGAAAAGAATCTGAAAACAGCCGCCGCCTATTACGGCATGGATAAGGCAAAGGCCGAATCGGAGATTGCCGCGAAGCTTCAATTGGTCAAACTCTATCAGTTCCGAAAGGATAAGGCGGCGAAATATTCACTGGGTATGAAGCAGAGACTGGGTCTCGCGCTGGCTATGATTGGAGATCCGGAGATCTATGTTTTGGATGAGCCCGCGAATGGTATGGACATTGAGGGGATTGTCGAGATACGCAACATAATACTGAACTTAGCGTGCGAGCGGCGCGCCTCGTTCCTTGTATCCAGTCATTTGGCGCCGGAACTGCAAAAAATGTGCCACAGAGTGGGCATCATACATGACGGCGCGCTGAGGGAAACCGCTGAGATGGATTGGATTCTGGAGAATTATCCGTCTCTGGAGGACTATTATCTGTCAGTGATTAACTCCGAGGGACGCCGCTCTATTAACGGGGGCAAATAATGGGTATTTTCGCGCGTTCTGTGGGCGTTGAGCTGAACAAGATCCTGATCCGTAAAAAATATTATGTGCTGGTTGCGATCGAGCTTATTATCACAGCCGTTATAGTCCTTTTCACCAGCGAAAACGGGCTTGCCATATTAGGGCTCAGTTTTGACATGCCGAGCGTGCCGTATATTATTCTCAACGCGCTGCTGGTATTTGTCCTGCCGCTGATTATATTCATGCTCTGCGCGGATCTGTTTACAAACGAGATAGAAACCGGTACGCTAAAAGCCGTTCTGCTGAGGCCGATCGGCCGTTTTACGGCGTTCGCGTCTAAGATCTTCTCGGTGGCCCTGTATGTGCTGCTGAACCTGATGACCGTATGCGCGGTTATTATGGCGATTAAGATTATTCTGGGCAGTCGGGCGGATATCCCCGCGCTTCTGGCGGCTTATGCCATAAGCGTTCTGCCCATGCTCGGACTTATCGCTTTCGCGTCGCTTGTCAGCCTGACGGCGGGGAATTCGTCTTTCGCCATGTTCGCGTCCATGATCCTTTATTTTGTCACGCAGGGAATCACGGTAGTGTCGGCGCGGGTAGGCGCGGTGTTTTTTACTTCCCACCTGAGCGTTTACCGAATGATTATAACCGGCAATCCGCATTCCGCGTTATTAAACACGCTGCTGTTGATCCTGTCTTCCATTGTGCTGATGTCGGCGGCGGCGTTCTGGCTGTTTGACCGTAAGGAACTATAATGTCAATTCAAAAAAGGCTGATTGTTTACTTTATTTCGCTGCTGTTTATCTGCGGCGCAATAATTGGCGGAGTGATATATCTGATTGTTCCGCTTTATACGGGCTTGAGGGAGCAATCAGCCGCGTTGAGCGCCCTCAACATCATTATCATCTTGATTCTCATATCGGGAGCGCTGATTATACTGTGCGCGCTGATATACTCGATCGCAACGGCGGCGTTGGTGGCGCGCGGCGTCGTGCCGCCCTTGAAGGCGCTCGTAAAATTAGCGGGGGAAATACGGGAGGGAAATCTGGACTGCCGGGTAGAGTACGTCGGGGGCGATGAGTTTGAGCCAGTCTTCCGCGAGTTCGACTCGATGAGAGAGAAGCTCAGGCGTTCATTGAGGGAAGCCGCGGACTATGAAGAAAACCGCCGCGAGATGATCGCCAGCCTGGCCCATGACATAAAAACCCCGGTAACATCCATCCGCGCTTACGCCGAAGGCTTAAAAGACGGCATAGCGAAAACTCCGGAGGCGCGGCTGCGGTATGTTGAAACGATCTTGGAAAAAGCCTGGATGGTAGACGGCTTGACAAACGATCTTTTTCTATTTTCAAAGCTGGATATCCGTCAGGATTCATTAGTCTTAGAGCCGGTGAGCACGAAGGACTATTTGCGATCCGCCTTTGACGAGGCGGCGCGTAACGGCGCGTATACTCTTACTTACGAATCCGAAGGGATTGCGGATGAAAATATTATGATAAATAAGATGGCCTTCGCGCGTGTTTTACAGAATATCACGCAAAACAGCGTCGGCCATTCGCGCGTTTCGAATGTGGTAATCCAAGTCTACGCTCGGAAACGTGACGATAAGGTAATTATCAGGATAGCCGACAATGGCGTCGGAGCGGATGATGACGTATGCGAGCGCGTTTTTGAGCGATTCTATCAAGGGGATAAGTCGAGATCCGGCTCGGGCAGCGGTTTGGGACTGACAATTTGTAGGCGGCTTATAGAGGCTATGAACGGAAAGATTTGGGCGAGGAGCGGAGCGGGCGGCGGATTTACCGTTTATATCTCACTGCCGTTGAGCGTCGCGGGGTGATGATTATTGAAAAGTATATTGATAGTTGAGGACGACTCGAGTATCTCCGAGATCGAACGGGATTATCTGCGGGCGAATCATTATGAAACTGAAACGGCGGCCCTCGGACGTGACGCCGTGAATTTCGCGCTGAACAGGGATTTTGATCTGATACTGCTGGACATCATGCTGCCGGATATCGACGGTTTTTCTGTCTGCAAGGAAATCCGGGCGAAAAAACAAACGCCGATCCTGTTTGTCACGGCGAGAATTGACGACATAGACAAGATTAAAGGCTTTGCCGCCGGGGCCGACGATTATATCTGCAAACCGTTCAGTTTTCATGAACTGCTGGCTCGCGTCGCGGGGCGGATTTCACGGTTTGAGGCGCTGACCGGCACGGAGGATCGGCGTGAGGAGATCCGAATCAGGGATTTGCGGATTCTGATCCCATCCCGACGGGTTTTTTTAGCGGATAAAGAGGTCAGCATGCCCAACAGGGAATTCGAGCTGTTATTATTCCTGGCGCAAAACCCCGGAAAGGTATTCAGTAAGGAGCGTATCCTGGACGCCGTTTGGGGAGTGGACATGTTTGTCGAAATGAATACTGTGGCCGTGCATGTCAACAGACTGAGGGAAAAGATAGATTCAGGCTCCGACAATCCCAGGTATATTCAAACGGTTTGGGGTATTGGTTATAAATTCGCAGACGCGTAGCGATCGCGGCAGGCTTTTGCCTGCCGCGGTCGTTTTTGATTTTGTCCGATTTTACAAACTGGTTTTATAAGGATATTGCTATTTCTAACATGATAATATATAATATGACACGTATTGTACTAAATGCTAACAAGTCATTATATTATGATATAAAATTCATTCCGGATTCGTGAGAAGGGCAGACGGTGAAATTCATTGAGTTTAGACATCTGAGCAAAACCTTTAAAACAGGTGAAGTCAAAGAGCTTGTCCTTAAGGATATAAATTTCACGGTGGATGAAGGCGAAATTGTGGTAATACTGGGCAAATCCGGCTCGGGGAAGTCTACTCTTCTGAATATACTCGGAGGAATGGACAGAGCAACCGGCGGTAAGGTTTTTGTTGCCGGTAAGGATATTACGGCGTACAGCGACAAGGCTGTCAATTTATATCGGCGTGACAAAGTGGGTTTTGTTTTTCAGGCGTACAATCTGATCTCCGGGCTAACCGCGCTTGAAAATGTGGAGTTGGGCGCGGAGGTTTGCAAGAATCATCTGGACGCCGAGAAAATGCTCGCGCGTGTGGGTCTCAAAGAAAAGAGCAATTCCTTTCCCTCGCAGCTTTCCGGCGGTGAGCAGCAGCGAGTCGCCATAGCTCGGGCGCTCGCGAAAAATCCGCTCATCCTGCTCTGTGACGAGCCAACGGGCGCGCTGGACGACGCGAATGGAAAACTGGTGTTGCTGCTATTAGAGAGGATCAATCTCACTTATAATAAAACGATAATTCTCATAACGCACAATAATTTAATCGCGCCGATGGCGGATAAAGTCATAATCCTAAACAACGGCAGAATTGAGAACATATTTGTCAACACAAATAAGACACGGGTTGATGATCTGATATGGTAATGAAAAAAATGTTCATACGAATGCTGCGAGAGTTGAAAGGATCGATAGGGCAGTTTTGGTCCATGGTATTTGTGATTGCGGCCGGCTCCGCCTTGTTTTCGGGCATGTTCGCCTCGCAGGAAGCTATGACCGATTTTGTGGAGAATTATTTTACGACGCAGAACATGGCTGACGTATGGTGTTACTTCAAAGGTATCACTCAGGACGAAATCAATGCTCTCTTCTCCGCGGACGGCGTTCAGGCGGCTGAAGGCAGATACGCTTATGTGGCTACCGTCACCGTCCAAGGCATGCGGAGCGAATTGATCATCCGCAGTCTAACCGGAATTAACCAATCTATTCTATCCGATGGAACCATGCCGGAAAACCAAAACGAGATCATTGTGAATAATAAATACGCGTTCGCGAATAACTTGTCTATTGGCGACAGTTTGCCTGTAAAAACGGATAACGGTACAGAATATCTGCTTATAACCGGATTTTATTATAATCCAGAAACAGCCGTGATAAGAAAGACTGACGCCTCTCCCGTATCCATCGCCGCTTTGGGGTTCGCGTACGGCACAAACAGCACACTGATAGAACTGAATCGATCGTCGCCTGTTTTTCTGTCCATGCTTGAAAGCATTAACGAGAAGCTGGAAGATGGGCGGGAACAGTTGAGCGAGGCTGATAGACAGATTATGGACGCGTTCGAGGAATATCAGCGATCAAAACAGGAAGCGGAAACAGAGTTAGCGAACGCTCAGGAGAAACTTGAGTATTCCAGCCAACAGATTCAGCAGGGAATGGATACTTTAGCCTCCCAAAAAGAAAGCGCTGCGGATCAATACAGAGTATTTCAAACCAAACTGGACGAAACGCGGCGGGATTTGGATGAGACGAAGAGGCAGGCGGAGACGGAGTTCGCCGACGGAAAGAAGGCGCTTGACGACGCTAAAGCTGAGATTGCGGAGAATCAAGCCGCATTAGACAGGCAGCGGCAAGAGGCGAACATTCAGATACATGACGCTGAAACGCAAATACAGGATGCCGCCGCCAAACTGGAGGAATCAAGAGAAAAGGGGAAGGCGGAACTGGCGGAAGCGCAGACGCTGCTGGACAAGGCGAGGGAAACGATAGACGCCAAAAAGGCGGAATTTGAGCGGCAAAAGGCCGAAGCGGAGTCGCAATTCGCCGACGCGGAAGAACAGATTAACGCCGCGCGGTTTGAGCTGGACGAAAAACAGCGGCAGGGTGAAGCGGAACTCGCGGCGGCGCGGGCGCGGCTCGACGATGCTAAAAAATTGATTGACAGCGGAGAAGCCGAACTGAATCGCGGAGTACAGGAACTCGCGGCGGGGCGGAAGCAGCTCGACGAAGCGGCGGCCCAACTGACTGAATCGGAGAGGCGGTTAAACGATGCCTATAAGGATTATCAGGCCGCGCGCTCGACCATTCCTTACATGAAGCGCAAGGAAGAGGACGCCAAATTTTCCATACAGTATGATGTGCTGGATCAGCAGAAAAGGGAACTCGCGAAGAAACAAAGCGAGGCTGAAATACAGATCGCTGGTATGGAAAGCTTATTCGCCTCTAAAACAACGGAATTGAACGCGGCGAAGGCGGAGTATGAAAAGGGCGCCGCAGAGTTAGCGACGGCTAAAGACGCGGCGATGGCGCGGCTCGCGGACGCTAAAGCGCAAATCGACAGCGCGCAAAATGAATTAGCCAATAAATGGGACGAAGCGCAGGTTCAGATCGAAGCGGCAAAGAAAGAACTGGATAAAGCGGAATCGGAGTACATATCCTCTTTTGAGGAATTCAGCCAAAAGAAAGAAGACGCGGAAAACCAGTTGCGGAAAGCTGAAGAGGAACTGCGGGCCAAACAGAATGAGTTGGACGCGAAGCGTGAGGAAGCCTTTCAGGCATTGTCGGACGCCGAGGCACAGATCACCGAAGCGAACGCCACATATGCGTCGAAGCTGCGGGAATGGAATGAGAAGAAAGCCGACGCGGATCGTCAGTTCGCGGAAGCCGAGGCGGAAATAGAGAGTCAGCGGCAGGAATTCGACATTCAATGGAAACAGGCGCAGCGGTCCATCGCGGATATGGAGTCCGGGATTGCCGAAGCGCGAAGCACGTACGAAGACGGGCTGAATGAGTTTACAGAGAAAAAAACGGATGTAGAAACCCAAATATACGAAGCGGAGAGTGAACTCACAGACAAATCACAGACGATAGAAGAACAAAAAATAGAATTCGAGGAGAGCGAGTCAGAGGCGATATCCTTACTGGAAACAACCGTTACCAGTTATCAGGAGGTGCTCCTGCTGACAAATAACCCCGGCGCGGCGGAGGAACTGGCTAAGACAAACGAGAACTTTATTACCGCGATAGAACGTAAGAATCATATGAGTTATATGGCTATTGAAGCCGCAATCGATCCGATTCGTTCAATATCAGTTTTTTTTCCTGTGGTGTTCTTTCTCGTGGCCGCGATCGTCGCGTTTATTTCAGTATCAAAAATGGTGGACGCGCAGCGTGTCCAAATCTCCGTAATACGCGCGCTGGGCGTGGCTGAGTGGAAGATACAGGCGAGCTTTATGGTATACGCTTTAGCGGCGGCGATACTTGGAACCATTGGATTCGCCATTCTTGGCAATGTAACGCTTCCCCGGTATTTCATAGGCGTGTTCACCACTAATCTGGACGTGCCCCGGATTGACGCGCCTCTTTACATTTCCTACGCCGTCGTCGTATTCCTGGTAGCGTTTCTGTTTATGGGAGGCGCGGTTCTTCTGGCCACGCGCAGGGTGCTGTCTGTAAACCCCGCTCAGGGGATACGCCCGTACGCGCCTAAAAAAACAAAAGCCGTACTGCTTGAACGGCTTAAACCGGTTTGGAAACGATTGAACGCCATCGGCAAGATGACCGCCAGAGGGATATTTCGAAATAAAGCGCGTATTTTGCTCAGCTCTATCGGGGTTACGGGCAGCGTGGCGCTGCTCGTAGCCGTATTCTCACTGAAAAGCATGGCTGATAGGGTTGTGGATAACGCGATAAACGGCATCCGTTACGATCTGTCCGTGGATTATCAAAACCCGCGTGAGGATAAGAATGATTTGAGTATTCCCGCCGCCGTGGAGTACGCGGAATGGACGGATAACCAGCCGGCTGAGATTCATCTGGGGGACGGCGTTTCGATGCGGGCGCAAATCGTGGAAAGCGGAAGCCGGATGATAGGCGTGTTTGATATATCGGGCAATGAAATCCCCTTTGAGGACGACAGCTTTATTATACCGCACACCCTCGCCGCGGACTACGGCCTGATGATAGGCGATCCCTTGAGCGTCAACATTAATGATACAGATTACAACTTTACCATTACAGGAGTTGACGAACAAGCATTCTCAAAAAAATTGTATATCAGTATGGAAGCGGCGGAAAAAGCGGGGTTGGAAATAGAAAAATCTGTCGTTCTGATTAAACTGCGTGACTCCGAATCCACAGAGCGGATAGCTGAAGAACTGCGGGAGAACGACGAGGAGATAGCCAGCGTGTTGACTTGGAATAATCAAATTAAAAGCGTGTATGAGGTTATGATCATGATAAACGCGCTGATCATTATTATTGCTTTGGCTTCTTCCGTTCTGTCGGTAGCGGTGGTTTACAACATAGCGTCGGTGAATATCATGGATCGCTCGCGGGACTACGCCATGGTGATGGCGCTGGGATATACCGTGAAGCAAGTCAATTGGATGATAGTCGCTGAGAATATCTTTATGACGGTGTTCGGGGCGGTTGCGGGGACGCCGTTGGGTTACTTATTGTACAACTATTTGCATGAAGCCGTTTCACGCGAAAATCTGACGCCCGCCAAGCACATGGGTCCGCTTGCCGCCGTTGGCGCGATTTTGGCTTCGTTTCTCTTAATGATGGTGACGAATCGGCTTCTGCGAGGAAAGATCTATAAGATACCGCTGATGGAAACGCTTAAATGCGTTGAGTGAATTATGGCCTCATAAGAAAACGGAGGAATACCCCCCCTTTGTATGAATAAATTGATACGAAGGGGGTAATTTTATGGTGAAAAATTGGATAAACCATATGTCCGCGCACAAATGGGCTTATCTGTTGCTGGCCGTGCTGGCGGCGGTTTCGGTAAGAAATTTCCGGTCTGCTTACAAGCTCACCAGATTGGATAAAATGGTTTGATTTTACTAATTTGTATGGCGCATTCGGCACGTTGGGCGAAGGAGTGCGTAATATCCAAGGTAACGGAGGGATT
>JAISZF010000055.1 GCA_031269415.1 Clostridiales bacterium | reverse complement strand
GATTGTCTCATACGCCCGCCGCGTGGAGACGGAACATGGCAAAAATATACGCTTTACTCTGACGACTAACGGCGTGCTGCTGGATGATTCGTCAGTTGATTATATAAACAGGCATATGCGGAACGTGGTGCTGTCCGTTGACGGGCGGAAATCCGTGAACGACAGAATGCGGAAGACAATCGGGGGAGGCGGCAGCTATGACACGGTAATGCCTAAACTTCAAAAATTGGCGGACAGCCGCGGTCAGGAAAACTATTATGTACGCGGTACATATACCCGCGAAAACTTGGATTTCGCCGAAGACGTGAAGCATTTGGCTGATATGGGCTTCAAACAGATCTCCGTGGAACCGGTGGTCGCGGAAAGCCGGGAGGATTACGCCCTGCGCGAGGAAGATCTGCCGGAGTTGTACAAGCAATATGAAATGCTGGCGGAGGAACTGCTGAAACGTGAGCGTGAGGGCAGGGGCTTTAATTTTTTTCATTTTATGGTGGATCTGAACGGCGGGCCGTGCGTGATAAAACGTTTGACCGGCTGCGGCGCGGGAGCGGAATATTTGGCGGTTACGCCGGAAGGGGATTTGTACCCATGCCATCAATTCGTTGGCCGGAAGGATTTTATTATGGGCAATGTGTTCGGCGGGATATCGGAAAACGGTGTACGGATACGGGAGGCGTTCTCCGAGTGTAACGTATACGCCAAACCCGAGTGCGCGAACTGCTGGGCAAGGTATTACTGCGGCGGCGGATGCGCGGCGGCGGCGTACTTGCGATCGGGGAATATCCGTTTGCCATATTCGCTCGGCTGCGACCTAACGCGCAAACGGATCGAGTGCGCTGTGTATATTAATGCCGCCAGAGTCTTGACGGCCTGATTTATTGACATTATAATGACTTTTAGCGAAAATTGCTGAGGAGGATGCGTGTGAAAGGCAGAAGCGTGTTTTTTGTGGTTTTGGCGGTGATAGTGGCCGCGGGTCTGGCTGTGACATCATATTTCGGTATCGGTGAGGATCATGCGCTCGGGGTGAGCCGCATTCGCCAGGGGCTGGATCTGCGCGGCGGTGTGTCTATTGTCTACAGACCGAAAGACTACGCCCCGGACGCGACGGAAATGAACGCGGCGATCAGCTTGATCCGGCGCAGGCTGGACGCCTTAAACTATACGGAAGCGGAGGTCGGCCAGCAGGGTTCAAATCAAATCCGCGTGGATATACCCGGCGTGGGCGACGCCGAGCAGGCTGTATCGGAATTAGGAGCCACCGCGCTTCTGACATTTAAGGATGAAGCGGGCAACACCTTGCTGACCGGCGGTGACGTGGCCGACGCCAAACGCGAATATGTATCCACCAGTCAGGGCGCGGCGGGGCAGTATGTCGTATCACTATCCTTTAATTCAGACGGCGTGAAGAAGTTCGCGGACGCCACAACCGCCAACCTGAACAAAACGATCTCCATATTCTTGGACAACGAGATGATCTCCAGTCCTACGGTAAACGCCGCCATCACCGACGGCAACGCCATTATAGAGGGGAGTTTTACCTCGGAGACCGCGGAAACTTTGGCCCGTACCATACGGCAGGGTTCGCTGCCGTTCGCGCTGGAAGTGCTGTACGTAAATAACGTGGGCGCTAAATTGGGGGCAAACGCGTTGAATATGGGCATCCTGGCCGGCTTAATCGGCACCGGGCTGGTGTTGATTTTTATGCTGATCATTTACCGGGTGTCTGGTTTGGCCGCGAATATCGCTTTGGTTATCTATGTTGGCATAGTGCTTATATTATTGAGCCTGTTTGAAATAACGCTGACTCTGCCCGGTATAGCCGGCATAATATTGTCCATCGGTATGGCCGTGGACGCGAATGTGATTATCTTTGAGCGCCTGCGTGAGGAGATCGCGTCGGGACGTTCTATCCGATCGGCTATCGACGCGGGCTTTAAGCGTGCTTTCCCCGCTATACTGGACAGCAACGTGACCACGCTTATCGCCGCCGCGGTTCTTTTCTGGCTGGGCACCGGCCCTATAAAGGGATTCGCGCAGACCCTGGCTATCGGCATAGCCATATCTATGTTCACCGCGCTGACGGTTACGCGATTTATCCTCAAAAATCTGTCCATCGCCGGACTGAACGCCCCGAAGATGTTCATACCCGTTAAGAAGGAGGCCTGAACGGAATGCGTATTGTAGAAAACAGAAAGTATTATATCAGCGTATCTTTAGCGGTGTTGCTGATTGGCGTGATTATTATAATCATCAACGCCGCGTCCGGTAAGGGCGCTTTCAATTACGACGTGGAGTTTTCCGGAGGCACTTCTTTCCAGATTGATCTTGGACGGGATTTTAGTAATGAAGACATCGCCGACATCGTACGCGAGGCGACTGGGCAGGATGCCCCGCAGATACAACGGGTAACCGGCACGAACCAGGTTATGATCCGGATGCGTTCGATTGCTCAGGAAACGCGAACCGCGTTGATGGATCGGATTAAAGAAGAGTACGGTATAACCGACGACGCGTTCACATATTCGGATATCAGCGCGACAGTCAGCGCGGACATGCAGTCGTCCGCTATCTTAGCCGTGGTATGCGCGTGCGCGGCCATGCTTGTGTATGTGTCTTTGCGTTTCAGAGACATACGGATGGGCGCGGCGGCTATTATGGCGCTGCTGCACGACTCGCTGATAGTGATAGCGTTTTACGGGATTCTGCGCATCCCGCTCAATTATTCGTTTATAGCGGCCGTCTTAACCATATTGGGCTACTCGATTAACGCGACAATAGTTATCTTTGACCGTATACGTGAGAACCGAAGCCTTATGCGTAAGTCTCCCATAGCGGATCTTGTTAACGTCAGTGTCTCGCAGACTATGCGCAGATCCGTGTTCACTTCACTGACAGTGTTTATCGTAGTACTTATTCTGTATATACTGGGCGTGGCGTCTATAAAGGAATTCGCTCTGCCTATAATAATCGGCGTTATCGCGGGCGGCTATTCCTCAATTTTTCTGTCGGGCACGTTTTGGTACATGCTCACCAAAAAACCGGAAACCGTTCCCGCCCCTCGATCCATTAACAAGCCGCCGGTTCCGCCCAAGCCCGCGGATACCGTGCCAAGCGTAAAGAAAGCCGCCGGCGCTGAAAATAACAATGTCAGACAGTTAAGTTCCACGCCGCGAAAAAAGAGCAGGCGCAGATAGCCGCCAGAGCGGCGCTTTCCGCATAATGGGTAGTAAAAGGCTATGGCGTAAGCCATGGTCTTTTTTCGCAATATAATGTGGGGGTTTTCGGTGAGGATCAGGATGAAGGGCATTTATAAATCCTTTGGCGCGGATAATGTGCTGTCGGGTGTTAATTTCGAGGTGTCTGACGGTGAAACAGTCGCGCTGCTGGGGGAAAGCGGCGCGGGCAAGTCCGCGCTGATCGCTGTTCTGAGCGGCGCGGAAACGGCCGACAGGGGCGAGATAACCATTGACGGCGTTCCCGTACGCTTCCGTTCGCCGACGGACGCCGCAAAAGCCGGAATCTTCACTGTTTATCAGGAACCTGAGCCGATAATCGGTTTGACGGTTTATGAATATATCTTTTTGGGGCGCGAGATCACAAAATATGGGGTTCTGGACAATAAATCAATGAAATCGGAAGCCGGGCGAATCCTGTGGGAAATCAGGGCGGGAATAGGCCCGGAGGCCACGCTGGGCGGTTTAAACGAGGATGATCGACAGACTGTTGACATGTGCCGCGCGTTTTTATCCGGAGCGTCCGTCATAGTTCTGGATTCCGCCGTTACGTCAACAGGGGAACCTGTTTTCGAAATACTTTCCAGGCTGAAGCGCAACGGCGTCGGCGTCGTATTTGCCTCAAGCAATCTCAGAGACGCGCTGCGGGTCTGTTCGCGGATTGTAATACTGCGAGACGGAACTGTCGTTGGCGAATATAACAGGGATCAGGCTGACGCTGAAACGCTCCGCGGTTATATGAGAGGCGTCGATATAAGCTTTCCTAAGAGAGAACGCTTTGTCAGCCGTTACTGCGTGCTGAAAGTCAGCTGCGCCGAATATTCGTTTTGTGTCAATAGGGGAGAGATTTTAGGCATAATCGGGAGCGAGTTCAGTGAACGCTATATGCCCGCCGTTGGGCTGGGGAAGAAGTTTTCGGGTAAGGTGTATCTGCGCGGGAAAGGCGTCCGCGTGAAAAACCCCGCCGCGGCTATGAAATTGGGTATCGCGTTCGCGCCTCGCTGCCGCCGGAAAAACGGAATATTTCCCGATATGAATATTATGGACAATATCTCTATGATGACTTGGCGGTTTTCCGGCGCGCGCGGTTTTATTAACAGGCGCGGTCAGGAACTTGTATTTGAAACCCAGAGCAAACGGCTTCGTATTAAAGCCGGGTACCGTTATAACCCAATCAGCGCCATATCTGGCGGCGACCAGCAAAAGTCCGTACTTGCCCGATTGCTTTTATTTACGCCGCAAGTCCTGATAATGGACAACCCCACCCAAGACATGTGTACGGAAGACAGAGAAGATATATACGGACTGATTTACTGTTTAGCGGATAAAGGCGGGTCAATTATTGTTATTTCCGACGACCGCGCTGAAATCTCCCGTCTCTGCGATCGCGTTCTGGTAATGAAGGATGGGCGTATAATCGCCGAATTGACAGGCGAGCGGCGGATCCTTGATGTGTTAAACGGCGAGGTCAGAGAGACGCTGTAGAGGAGGTGGAGCGTGTATAGCGAAGAAAACCTGTTTAATTGGTTTATACGCAATTGGTCGAATCGCCCTCTCTTCAGAACCGGCCTGACATTCAGTGTTCTGATTGTCATACACGCGTTGCTGCTTAACTCCGAATATCCGGGATTCGCGCCTTCGGACTGGCTGCTTGTCTGGAAGAATCTGCTGCTGGAATACGCGGGCATAGGCATTGTGGCGCTGGGGATGATGTTTGTTATCGCGTGCGGCGCGGTCGACCTCTCCGCGGGCGCGGGGGCGGCGGTAGTCAGCTCTGTAGCCGCGCTGCTGATGGATACCGGGGAACGCGGAGTATTGAGGGCGTTTGGCCTTTACGGTTTACCGGCGTACGCCGCGTCCGTATGCGCCGGAATCCTTTTCGGCGCTATGTTGGGGCAGCTTTCCGGCGTGTTGGTAACGCGCGGTAAAATTCCGCCGTTTATCGCCACATTGGGCGCAATGATGATATACCGCGGCGTCACCCGACAGTTAATGGCGGGCGTCGCTTTGGATATTCCGCGAGGATTCCGGCGGATCGCGCTGTTTGAAATATCCGGCGAAGCCTTCCTTCCTGTCGTTTATTGGCTGATCCTTTCAATATTGTTCCACATAATATTAAACCGTACGGTTTTCGGCAAATATGTAATTGCCGCCGGATCGAGCGAAAAGGCCGCCCGTCTGGCCGGAATCAACGTGAACCGGGTAAAGCGGCGGGTATACGCGCTGCTGGGCGTAATGACGGCGGTCGCGGCGCTCTTGCGGGTCGCCGAGTCGGGCGCGCCGAATTACTCGGACGCCGGCAGCGGTTACGCCACGGACGCTATAGCGGCGTGTGTTCTGGGCGGTTCGCGCCTTGGAGGCGGCCGCGGTTACATAGCCGGGGCGGTTATGGGTACGCTGATCATCGCCGTTATTACGCAACTGCAAGGGCTGATCGGCGTTTCGCCGTATTTGGACGAGGCGTTCAAGGGAATTGTTATTATCGGGGCCGTGCTGCTGCAGGGCAAAGGGGAATATGCCGCGCGCCGCTAGAAAGGGTGTATAATATGGCCAGAAGATATCGTGTGATAAGCCGCTACAGGCAAAGAACGCGTCCCTTGAGAATTATCGTTACCGTCAGCGCGGTTGTGCTTACACTTTCCGCGTGCGTTATAGCGTATACCTTTATCACAAAACAAAACCCGCTTGCTTTTATCGCCAAACAAACCCCACAGGCTTCCGTAATACCGGCGGAAGAGATTGCGCGGACCCCGGAAGAATTGACGCGACTGTATTTTTCAGGCATAATCAAAAAAGAATATAAGGAGACATACAATCTCCTGACAGCGCAGAGCCAAAGGCTTATCCCCCGTGATGAGTTCGTCACGAGGCATGAGAGCATTTACGAAGGCATTGACGCGGCAAATATTGATTTAAGCGTTAACAATGTCGAGGAATCAGGCGATAAAACCGTTGTTTCATACGCGGTGCGCATGGATACGCTTGCCGGCGAAATCAGCTATCAGAACAGCCTGGTTTTTATCAAAGAGCCGGGAACCGGGGAATATCTGATGGAATGGTCGCCCCGGGCGTTTTTCCCGAATCTCAAATGGGACGACAAGGTGCGCGTAAAGACTTTGAGCGCGTCCCGCGGGCGTATTCTTGACCGAAGCGGCGCGGTGCTGGCGGGGGACGGGGCAGCGTCCTCAATCGGGCTGGTGCCCGGGAAAATGGGCGTATCAGAGTCCACGGTTTTGACCGGCTCGGCGCTATCCGCGAAGGTCGAGGCGGACATAGCCGCGATTGCGGAACTGCTGGACATGAGCGCGGAAAGCGTCCATAAAAAACTGGGAGCGTCTTGGGTAAGAAACGACGTCTTTGTTCCTCTGAGAACCGTCTCAAAAGGCCAGGCGGAATTGGAGGAATCGCTGCTGCGAATTCCCGGCGTAATGATTACGGATGTGACCGCGCGCTATTATCCCCTGGCCGAAGAGGCTTCGCATCTTGTCGGGTATATCCAGAATGTTACGGCGGAAGATTTGGAAATACTTGAGGATAAGGGATATAACGCGAACAGTATGCTTGGAAAAGCGGGGCTGGAGCGTATTTACGAGGATCAGCTCAGGGCGTCGGACGGATATGAAATAAACATAGTGAATATCAACGGCGAGTTGGTGGAGACATTAGCCAGATCTGACCGGATCGACGGCGGCGATCTGCGTCTTACAATCGACGCGGGGGTACAAAGCAAACTGTACGATCTATTCGCGGAGGATAAGAGCTGCGCCGTCGTCATGAACCCCAAGACAGGCGGCGTTCTGGCGCTCGTAAGCGCGCCGGGTTATAACCCCAATGATTTTGTGCTGGGCATGTCGGAGAGTAAATGGAACGCGCTGAATGAAGACACGAACATACCGCTGTATAACCGTTTCAGGGCGGCGCTGTGCCCTGGTTCCACCATGAAAGCCATTACCGCCGCGATAGGGCTGAATACCGGCATAATTTCCCCCGGCGACGATTTCGGGGCCAGCGGGTTAAGCTGGCGTAAGGACGGGAGTTGGGGCGGTTATTCGGTCACGACGCTGACGGAATACACGGGCCCAGCCAACATAGAAAACGCGCTGGTATATTCGGATAACATCTTTTTCGCCAAAGCGGCTCTTGAGATCGGCGCCGATACATTCGCGTCCGAATTGAAAGGAATCGGGTTTGAAGAGAAGATACCGTTTGAGTATGGTTTATATTCTTCCATTATTTCCGGCACGGAGAGCTTTACTTCAGAGATCCAACTGGCCGACAGTGGCTTCGGGCAGGGGGAGATTCTTATAAACCCCGTTCATATGGCGGCAATCTACGCGTCGTTTGTCAATGACGGCGATATCCTCCGCCCGCAACTGTTAGACGCCGGACCGGAAATATGGAAGCGGAACGCTTTCTCAACGGATACAGCCTCAATAATCAAAAACGGTCTGATTCAGGTTATCGAACGCGGCACGGGGAAATCCGCGCGTATTCCCGGCGTGATCCTGGCGGGGAAAACCGGCACGGCGGAACTCAAACAGTCCAAAGATGACGATACGGGCACCGAACTGGGGTGGTTTGTCATGTTTACGGCGGATGAAAACGCGGAACATCCGCTCCTTGCCGCCGCGATGGTTGAGGATGTGAAGAATCGCGGCGGCAGCCACTATTTGACGGAAAGAGTGAGGACGCTCTTTGAATGACAATTATTAAGCGACCGCCGCTAAATCTGTTCGTGAGGAGGATAAACTATGAATGAATCGGCGGATCAGCCGTCCGCTCTAAATCACGCGAATATGTTAGCTCTGATCGCGATGCCCGGCTCGGAAGCGTTCACCGCGAAGATCGATAAGTATCTTCGAAGATGGCGCGACAGTGATGAGAGTTTTATACTGCCAATATCGCTGCCTCGTTTCGCCACCGGCGACGGGAAGGTTGTTTTGGAGGATTCCGCGAGGTCACGGGATATCTTCATCATCTGCGATCCGTACAATTATTCCGTAACTTACAATATCCGCGGCTTCACAAATCACATGAGCCCGGATGATCACTATCAGAATATCATAAGGGTTATTTCGGCCATTAACGGAAAAACGTCCAATGTCAGCGTGCTTATGACCATGCTGTACGGTTCGAGGCAGGACGACCGGCACATGCGGGAATCGCTGGACTGCGCCATGGCTCTGCAGCAGATGGAACGCTGCGGTGTGAAAAACATTATCACGTTCGACGCGCACGATCCCAGGGTGCAGAACGCTGTCCCGCTGATCAGCTTTGATAACCTGTTTCCCAATTACCAGATGCTGAAAGCCCTTGTTTCCACTGTCAGTGATATTGATCTCCATTCGGACTCCATTGTGATAATATCACCCGACGCCGGCGGTGTGAGGCGGTGTCTCAGGCTCTCGGAGCCGCTCAACCTGGAAATAGGCATGTTTTATAAACAGAGGGATACCCGCAATGTGGTCGGCGGAAACAACAAAATCGAACAGCACAGATATATAGGCAACAGCCTCGAAGGCAGGGATGTTATTATTGTCGATGACATACTGGCTACCGGAGGCACGCTGATCGACTCGTTCTATAAGCTGAAGGAGTTGGGCGTGAAACGGATTTTTGTATTTATAACATTCGGTATGTTTATTAAGGGATACACGGATTTTGATAAAGCCTATTTCAAAGGGGCGTTCGACAGGATCTTCATTTCAAACCTCACATACCATATGGTAGAGAAGGAAGAACGGCCGTATATCAGTAATGTGGATTTATCTAAATACGCCTCGTATATAATTGACTGTATCCATAAGGGCATATCTATCAGCAATGTATTGAATCCCGCCGACAAGATAAAGAAACTGCTTGCTTCACGACTTGTAAATTACCCTCCCCAACGCCACGAACAGCATTGAAACGCAAAGCCCGCCGATCAGCGCCAACCCGCCCGCCATCCAGTTGTAGTTGGGGTCGTAAAGCCGGATACTCCGCGCCAGAATGCCAATCAGTGAGCCGGACATTAACCCGAAGACAACCGAGTTGGCAAGACCGGGGAAGTTTTCAAATACCGCTTTGATACCCCTGGACGCGAGTATCAGGCCGGCGGCGGCGCAGACGCAGAAGAGTCCGAACGGAAAAAGATAAACAAAATTCATACGCAGCAGGGATTCCGCGATAAATATAAGCTGGCTGTAAACCCCCATGATAATTAAAACCATTGAGACGCTCATGCCCGGCGCTAACGCTGACACGCCCGCCGCGAACCCGCTGATCGCCAGAGCGGGCAAACCGGACGTAACGCTTTCCGCGCCTGAAACTTGCACGGTTCCCGCGGCCAGAAGCCCGAGGGTCAGCGAAACGGCAAAGGCGGCTACGCCAGCGGCCAGATACCGTTTATGAAAGCCGCCCTTTACCGCCTCATCATATATAACCGGCAGATTTCCGGTTATTAGCCCAATGAACAGAAGGTATACGGCCTTTTCATAAGTGTTGAACAGGAACTTGAAGACGATCACAAACAAAACCGCGCTGACGGCGGCGCCTATCGCCAGCGGCAGACAGAATATGATGTTCTCCCTCAAACGTTTGAAGGGGTTGGAAACAACCCGCAGCAGGTCCTGATAAACGCCCATAATAATCGCCACGATGCTGCCGCTGAATCCGGGCGCGAATACGCTTAGCCCCAGGAAGAAGCCGCAGAAAACGCGGTAGAAAAATTTTTTTAACATAACGCTCCTCCATTAATAGCTGTTTTCATAATATATGTCTGATATAATATGTTTCAGTATTAAATTGATGGGGGAGCGAACGCGATTTACCGCACCGCGATTATGCGATGGTTTCTATCTGTTCTCTGGTGAGGTTGGTAACACGGATAATTAAATCAACTGGCAGCTTTTCACGGAGCATAGCTTTTGCGTCCTCAAATTTCCTGTATTTGAACACTTCTGTTTTTACCATATCAATGTTGTTCCCCCGCCGGACTTTATAGATTTTTTTCGGATTTATTATAGCGCTGGAAACTTAAAATATCAACCTTACCGCCCCTTATTCCCACCCCTTCCAATAAGTAAGATATGCGCTGTCACGGATACGCCCACCAGACCTAAGATAAGCCACACAAGCGGTCTGCGGAAGACAATTGCTGAAATGGAGAGCATCAGCCACAGCGCGGCTATACCCGTTCGACGGGCCTGCGCGGAAATAACGCTTTTTTCACGGTAATGGCGTATATATTCGCCGAAATATTTGGTATTCGCCAGCCAATGATACAGCCTGGGGCTGGACATTCCAAAGCACGCCGCCGCCAGTATTACAAACGGCGTGGTAGGGAGAATGGGAAGCGCGATACCGACAGCGCCCGCTGAAAGCGATAATAGTCCGGCGGTAATCAGAAATACGCGTTTCAGCGTACTACGCAGGGTGTTGGGTTTTGAATTCTCGTTGAGAGTATTTTCAGAGCTTTTATCTTCACCTTGTATACCGGAAGTAATAATGATATGCTTTTTCATAGCGGCTCCTTATGGCTTTTTGTTTTCTTTATTTTACCTCAACTCAGCGCGTTAAGCAAATGGGGGCGTATATATACAATATTCATTCAAGTTACCTTTTTTCCGTATGGAGTATGCCGCCTATTTACTCCGGGAAAATCTTGATTGCAAAATTGGCTGGGTAGCGGAAACAGTTGGATATTGCAGTTTGAAGCATTTCAATTATGTTTTTAAGGGCTATTACGATGAGACCCCGGGCCAGTTCCAGAGTCGGGCTGAAAACAAGTAAACTGAGTCGAGCAGTCTTATTGTTTGATCAAACACGCTCTGGTTTTCTGGAAATATAAACTAAACCCAAGCCCCGTTCCGATCCGCCAATCCGCCAAATGGCTTATCTAAGCAAAAAACAACCAATATTACCAAGATTTTTAAGTCTGCTGGCTTTTGCCAGCAGACTCATTTTTTTTCATAAAATGACAACTTTGGTGAAAAATAATTATAACCGATTAGAAAGGAGACGACGGAATGCTATTTGACAGCATGTACTTTCAAAACGCTATTATCGGTTCCGCGATGCAGGCGGCTGTATTCCGCAACGAGGTCATATCCAATAATATAGCCAACGCGGATACGCCGGGCTTTAAGAAATCACGGGTTGAATTTGAGGATTCCTTAAGGGAAGCCCTGGATAACTTCAAGCAAACGGGCGCGCCGGACTTCGGCGGCGTCGACATGCGCGCGGTCATAACGCATGAAAACTTCAATTACCGCTTGGACGAAAACAACGTGGATATGGAAACGGAGATGTCGGCGCTGTATCAAAACGCGGCCAGATATGACGCGCTGACCAGTATGCTGACAAACAACGGCAAGCGGTTTAATCTTGTGGTTACGGGGAGATAGCTATGTTTAACGCCTTGAATATCAGCGCGACCGGTCTTACTGCCCAGCGCCTGCGGATGGATGTTATTTCGCAGAATATCGCCAACATCAATACCACGCGTACATCCGAGGGCGGGCCTTACCA
>JAISZF010000290.1 GCA_031269415.1 Clostridiales bacterium | reverse complement strand
CTTAAATTAAAACCATACTCAGTCTCATTGACCTCAGGCGTGTATGATCGCTGAAAGTGATCATACACGCTCAGAACCCGGGCTGATTCATTGAATTGCGTCTGATCGGATTTATACCCTCCGTATTTCAGCATTATGTTCATGCGCTGTAATTCTATATTATAATTGCCTACCAATAAAAGCGGCCTGTATCCCCACTCGTCCTCCATAAAACGCATCTTGCGGATTACGCTGGCGATTATCCCGTTGTGCATCACGTGCAGGTTGTCCACCAGGAATATAGTCTCGATCTTATCCAGCAAACGACTATCCACATTATCACCTCCGCTTTAGTATCCCGATACGCGGAGTCTGATATGCAAAAGTCCATGCATAAATAATTTGCCCATGGAAACGACTAAGTTAATTAACTAAACCTATCGAAAAGAGGATTTTATGACAAATAACCTTATTATCACGGAATACGCCCCAGACGACAGGGACGCGTGCGCGGATCTGTTCATAAGGGTTTATACCGCCCCGCCGTTTGAGTTCAACTGGCTAGGCCATGGAATGGCGCGGCAATATTTTACGGACTTGGAAAACACGCCTAATTCATTGAGCTATGTTTTGTCGGACGGGGGCGCGGTTGTGGGGGTTTGTCTCGGACAAAAGGAAACTCACTTCCAAAATCCGGGATACAAGATAAACGAATTCTTTATAGATCCCGGACACCAGCACAAAGGGCTGGGTTCACACTTTATAAACGAGCTGGAAACCATTCTGCGTGGGCACGGACTCAAAGCTATGTATCTGTTTACACAGCGTCATATGGATTCATTTATCTTTTACCGCAAGAATGATTTCATTCCAAATGATGAGACAGTTCATATGGCGAGGACGATCCGTCAGGCAAATTCCGTGGTCTACACGCGGACATACCTCAATGCCGATAATTAACGCCGCGGGTCTTTTAAGCCGATAAAGGATTAGAATGAAATCGATCAGGGGGACATACTATGGCGACGTATACAAGCACAATGCGCTATACCGGATTATCCGGCATAGACACCGAGTCCATGGTCTCCGCCTTAATGAAGGCGGAGGGAATGAAACTGGATAAGCTGAAGCAGCAGAATCAGCTTACTTTATGGAAACAGACCGCGTACTATAACGTTACGGATGTATTCAAGACATTTCAGAATGATTTCCTTGCGCTGGGTTCATCGAACAGCGCCCGGTTAAGCTCCACGTTCCTTCGCAATAACAGCGGCGTTAAAAACACGTCGGGCGGGGATTCAGCGGCGGTTAAGATCACGAGCTCCACTAACGCGGAAGTAGGTAAGTATACCGTCGACGTGAAACAACTGGCTGCAAAGGACACGTACACCAGCGCCTCAGGTACCGCCAGGGGCGCCGTCACAAGCAGCGTAAACTGGGATGATCCGAATGTCTATGATAATCTCAGAGACGGCGACAGCATACAGATCTCTTTAGACGGTACAACCAAGAGTTTAAAATTCACCCAGGCGGATATAGACCGCGCTAAAACCGCCGGTAATAAAGCCGATGAATTTCGTTCTATACTGCAGGAAAAATTGGACGCGGCTTTCGGCAAAGAAACCATCGGCAACGGACCGGAGGTATCCAAGATTAAGGCGGAGATGAACGGCGGAAAGCTCACGATCAGCGCGAATCAGGGGCATAATGCCACAATACAGGGCGGAACGTTCAGAGACACCTCCGTGACCGCCGGAGACATGAACTTAAGCGGAGGCTTGGGACTTCCCAACCCGGATCCCGGGGACGGAGTGGACTTCAGCCTGAAGATATCACAGGACGGATCCGAGAGCGTTATTACATTCAAGCTCAAAGGCGACATGACGGCTGAAGAGGCCGCGGCCTCCATCAATAAATCTATATCGGAAACCAGCCCCGCAATCACCAGCGGGCTTAAAGCCGCCGTGAACAGCGACGGGAAACTCGTGTTCGGCGTTGGTTCCACCAACAGCACGGTAACCGTTTCAAACGACGGTGTGGATGTACTGGACGCATTGGGCTTTGCGGGGCCTGTATCCATAGAGCCTACTAACGCCCTGAACGATTTCGGCTTCAAGTCCGGGAGTTCCACGAATATAGATTTGAATCAAAAATTAGCCCACATCTTCCCCGGTCAGGGCGGCGGAAGCTTTGAAATCAACGGCCGTGTGTTCACTTTCGACACGGTTCAAGACTCGTTGCAAGATGTGATGAATAAGGTAAACAGCACCAATATTGGCGTTAAGTTGTCGTACGACAGCCTGAACGAGAATTTCAAGCTTGAGGCGGCCAATACCGGTGTCGCGAATTCGATCAATATCGAGGATCCGGACGGTTTCTTAACGGGAGCTTCCGGTCTGAAACTTGGCCAGACTAATGAGCAGAAAGGCCGTGACAGCAAATTTGTGTTCAACGGCATCGAAACGACTCGTGACAGCAATAACATATACATTGCCGGCATCCGCATGGAACTGAGCCAGATAACCTCCGACAGCGCGGGTGGCGCGGTAAACGGAGGGCCTGTTACGATCGGGATTGAGAAAGACACATCCGGCACTGTGGATTATGTAAAGAAATTAGTGGAAGCCTTCAACACCATGATAGACGGCCTCAATAAGGAACTCAGGACCAACCGGCCAAAACAGGATTCGTACAATTACTACGAACCGCTTACGGACGAGCAGAAAGAATCCATGAAGGATTCCGATATCGAAAATTGGGAAGAAAAGGCCATGCAGGGGATGCTGTACAACGATGATCTTTTGAACAGTATTTCAGGCAGCCTGCGCAACATGCTATATCAACCGGTGGAACTTGAGGACGGGACAAAGATCAGCCTGTATGAAATCGGCATAACCACATCCAACGATTACCGGGACGGCGGCAAACTGGTCATAGACGAGGACAAACTGACCAAGGCGTTGGATGCGCGCGGCGATGACATCGCTCAGCTATTTACCAAGTCCGCCAACATTGCTTACAAACCCGGCTTTAACGACAGGAACCGCTTAGCTCAGGAGGGCATAGCCGAGCGCATGAACGATATCATTAACAGCGCGATCGGCACCTCCGGATCCATAACCTTACGCGCCGGTATGAAAGGCGATACGATGCTGGAGATGACCAGCACCATGTATAAGACCCTCAGGGATCAAAGCGACCGAATGGCCGAAATGCTGACATACCTCCAAAATAAAGAGTCCAGCTATTACGAGATGTTCTCACGCATGGAACAAGCGATTACCCAAGCCAATACCCAAATGGCGTACTTGCAGTCGCAGCTTGGTATTTAAGGGGAGATGACATGACTGCCGCGATAAGTCAAATCGAGCTGCTTAAACAGAAACTCGCGCTTATAATCCGTATGAGGGATTTGACCGCGTCCGCGGAGATCTCCGGCGACCGGGCCGAGGAGAGTTACATTGCCCTGATGTCGCGCCGCGAAGCCATTTTGACGCGGCTTAAGGAACTGGATACCAAGCTGAGGGAGTGCCCGGAGGAAGAAGGCGCGGTCGCGATACGCGGCCAAATAAGCGAGACGGCCGATCAGATTATAGAGATGGACAATGGATTGGCTTTGAGCGTACCGGAACTGATGAAGGGCATTAAAAACCATTTGAAACAGATTAAAACCGGCAGAAGCATCAACCGGGCGTATCATAACGACGTATTCGGGATAACCGGAACATATAATTTAATGAAATGATTATTGCGGAAGCTCGGAGGTGGTTATGACGCATATTGAAAAGCTTACGGATAACGCGCGCGCACCGGTTTTGAACGGCGCGGCGACAGTTGGAAAATTACAAAACGATTCAAAGGAACATAAAATAGTGTCCGAATATAAGAGTGATGTTCTGGAGAAAATAATTCATGATCTGAATAAAAAATTAAACATATACGGTCGTGAGTTACGTCACAGCGTTCACAAAAAGACCGGTCAGATCATGGTCAAGGTGGTTGACACGGAAACCGGCAAGATCATCCGGGAAATCCCACCGGAGAAGAGTTTGGACATACTGGCAAAAATTCTGGAGCGGTCCGGGTTGCTGGTAGACGAAAAAAGCTGATTAAACGAGGTATAATATGGCTGCCGTTCCGAAAAACCCATATTCAAAGGTGGCGGATAACGCAATCTTCACGGCGTCACGGGAAGAACTGACGTTAATGTTATATGATGGCGCGCTGAAGTTCATTAACCAGGCGATTGACGCCACAGATGCGAAAGACATGCAGAAAGCCAACGGGCTGATAATGCGCGTTGAGGATATTATTCGTGAATTCCAAATCACTTTGGATTATACGTACGAACTCTCAAATCAGTTGAACAGTCTGTATGACTATATGCACCGTCGGCTGATCGAAGCCAATATGAGCAAAGATGTCGGCATATTGACGGAAGTGCGCGATATGCTTCGCGAGTTCCGCGATATGTGGAAGGAAGCGATTGTCACGGCCAAGCAGGCCGTGTAGACGGAAAAACCCCGACAGATAACCTGTCGGGGTTTTCCTTTAGAGAGAGCTTTTGATATTCACGCCACGTAATGCCATACTCTTAAACAACACCCGCCATTTCAAATTCCCTCACCGGCGTTTCCGTCTTTCCGCTGATTTGTAGGTAAACCAGCGTTTGATTTAATAACTGCCAGGCGATCTCGCCGAACGTGACAGGGCCGAACAACCCGTCGAGCCGTTTTCCCTCCAATTCCCCGTACAGATAGTTCAATATGCAGTTGCATGAAAATATTGAGCTTTTATCAGTAATATTATTCATCTCCCGATTGAAGGCCCCCTCGTAATCAGGAAGCTTTTCCGCGAACCGGTATTCAATTCCCTCAAACACAGGTGCGTAGAGTATGACTTCGCCGTCTCGTATCTCCTTAATGGAAACATTAATTCCGACACCGGAGTAGTCTCCTATCAAAGGCAGTCTGACGTCAATGTTGTTATCGTTTATATAGTCCGCTAAACTGCTTTCACGACCGTTAATGGCGCATGAGCGTACGCTGAACCCGCTGTTTCGCGAGTTTACCGTTATGACAGGGCTGGTCTCGTCCGGTGAAAAGATATTTATTATGTTTAACATGGCTGTTTGGTCGTTTTCTAGCTTTACATGGATGGCGACCGCCTTATCCGTATAAAATTCGCCCGTATACCCTATGACAGTACGCGCCCTCATACCTGCTTTACTCAAATTCACGCCTGAAATCCAGCCGATAATATTCTTTGTAAACAGATCCGCGTAGCCGGTGACATTCCTCGCGTATTCCCTGTGCGCCGCGCTTTCAAACGGGATGATTAATACGGTAAATCCATTTTTATAGGCGTCGCGCGTAATCTTCGGCAGGGATCCCGCGCTGTAAACAGCGAGCTTGTACGCGTCGAACCCCAGCTCGCTGACATCCAATGATTGATCGCTGGTAACGCCTCCGCTTTCTGATACAAAATATTCCGTTGTGCCGCCAATCCATTTGCCCTTAGGCAATTGACGCAGCAGTGTTTCCGCACCGCTTATGTGCAGTAATTTATTCTCTTGAATAAGTTCGACAGTTTCTTCCAATGTCTTAAACACGCTTGCCTCCTATAAGGATGTAATGGATTTATAGTCCGCTTGGGCAGTCGCCCCGTACTTTTCTAAAATCATGTTTAAATCTCTTGTGATGGAGGATAGGGAGGAGATTGACTTATCCTTTGAATAATTCAACCGGTTTTTTGTGACAGCAAGGCTTAATACCAACTGCTTTATTTCCAATTTACCCCTGTGCTCCATTAATTTCTTCGTCTGAGTTTCGGTCAGCTTCATTTTGGATCACCTTTCGTTAATATCCGCGTGAAGTTATTATTGGCAAATCCAAACAAATTATTCCCATAAAAAAGGGACTGACAGGCTTACGCCGCCGTCCCCTTTGCACATCCACTAAATTCCAAGTTCCTTTACACAAGCCTTGGCCTCAAACATTGCCCTTTCTATATCTATGGTCTTATACTCGCCCCGCTCGTATAATATTCGCCCTTGGCACATGGTCAGTTCCACGTCTCGGCCAGTGCATGAATATACTGCCGCGGCCGCGGGATCAATCGCCGCTGTCTGTCTGGGGGTACGCAAATCCAGCATAATGAGATCCGCGTCCAGCCCTGGGGCGATCCGCCCGGATTCCTTCTCGCGGCCCTGCGCCAGCGAGCCGTTTACCGTGACCAGTTTCAGCGCTTCATAGGCGGGTAGGGCGGTTGGATCGCCGGTATGGCATTTTTGAAGGATACTGGCCAGCTTGAGATCGGCAAGCGGATCCAGCGAGTTATTTGAGGCCGCGCCGTCCGTTCCCAGCGCGACATTGACGCCCGACTTAATCAG
>JAISZF010000259.1 GCA_031269415.1 Clostridiales bacterium | reverse complement strand
CTGGTGAGCAGCTTGATACAATTGTCGTCAGCGCTGATTAACACACCAGTGAAACCGGAGCCGGACAAGCCGCCGCTTGCGGTGAAAAGGGTGACTGTCTGCCCGATATGATGGTGCAGGCCGCTAATAGATGACACTGCTCCTAATCCACACTTATCCATGGTACTTCCTCCTTATTTAAGACTGACGTAACGCCTTGTCTGAAGATGATTTGGACACTCTTCGCTATTATAATATGAGGACATACTTGAAACGGTGATAGGAATGCCGGCGTTACCGTATTATTATTTATTGCATAACGTTCTATTAACGAGGGATAATAATGACGGCCGGAAATTCATCCGGCATAGGAATTTGAGGGAGAGATATTATGCATAGATTTACAACCGGCCTTTTGGCGGGGGGATTAATAGGCGCGGCGGGCGTCGCCTGGGCGCTGAGCGATAACAAGACGCGCAAACGGGTTACCAGAGACGGAAAACGCGCGATGCGCAAGGCGAACGAGATGTTTGAAAACGTACATGACTTTTTTTAAATCCTCTGATCTAAAACAGCCCCGTTGGTTAACAAGGGGGCTGTTTTATTGGAATATTAAGTGACATTCGCGATCGGCGCCGCGGACGCGATAACAGCGCTTTCAAGCGCGCTCATGTTCCTGCGCGCGGCGGCCAGCATCAGTTTGATTCTATTTAACTGGTTAACCTCGCTCGCGCCGGGATCGTAATCCACCGCCACGATATTGGATAACGGATACCGCCGCCGAAGCTCCTTGATAATGCCCTTGCCGGTAACATGATTGGGCAGGCAGGCGAACGGCTGCAGACATACGATGTTATTGCAGCCGCTGTGTATCAGTTCCGTCATCTCGGCTGTTAAAAACCATCCCTCGCCGGTTTGGTTTCCCAGCGATACAATCGATTTAGCCATATTTCCCAATTCGTCGATACGCGCGGGCTGATGGAAGCGTTTGCTTTCCCGCAGCGCTTTGCGCGCGTGCCGCCTATAGTATTCGATAACGGAAATAACACTGTCGTTGATCCAGCGGCTGGCCGGTTTGGCCCCCAAATGGCGAACCTTATACCTTGTGTTGTAGCAGCCGTAGAGAAAGAAATCCAACAGATCGGGCACAACCGCTTCCACGCCTTCTTTCTCCAATAAATCCACGATGTTATTGTTGGCCGTCGGATGAAATTTGACCAGGATCTCACCCACGACGCCTACCCGGGGCTTTTGCGCGTTGTTTATCGGCAGATTGTCAAATTCGCGGACGATGTTATATATATTAGCCTTAAACCGCGCCTGATTCCCGTGCCGCACCGCTCTTTTACATATCTTATTCCACTTATCATACAAAGCGTCCGCCGAACCGGGAATAAGTTCATACGGCCTGGTGGCGTACAGCACGCGCATGAAGAGATCACCGTAGATAAGCGCCTGCAGCGCCCTGTTTATCAACGGCATGGTATATTTCATGCCCGGGTTCTTCTCCAGCCCGCCCGCGTTGACGGATACCACGGGTATATGTTCCATGCCCGCCTTGCGCAGCGCTTTCCGGATAAAACCGATATAGTTGGTGGCGCGGCAGCCGCCCCCGGTCTGGCTGATCAGCACTGACACATTATTCAGATCGTACTCGCCGGATTTTAGCGCGTTCAGCACTTGCCCGACTACAATAAGCGCGGGGTAGCAAGCGTCATTATTTACATATTTCAGCCCGGTTTCGACGCATTCCGTATCTATGCCCGGCATAACCGCCAGATTATATCCGCACGAGATAAAGGCGTCTTTCAGCAGATCAAAATGAATGGGAGACATCTGCGGGCAGAGCAGCGTGTGGTTTTTGCGCATCTTTTTGGTAAAGACACGCCGCTCCCAGCGGAGATTATCATTCCGGTTTTTTTCAGGCTGAGGCTTGCGATCCTTCAGGAACGCGAACAGCGAACGGATACGAATCCGCGCGGAACCGAGGTTGTTGACCTCGTCTATCTTGAGCAGCGTATAGATCTTGCCGGCCTCGCTCAGGATCTCAGAGACCTCGTCTGTCGTGACGGCGTCCAGTCCGCAGCCGAAAGAATTAAGCTGCACCAGTTCCAGGTTGTCCTGCCCGGCCACGAAACTCGCGGCGGCGTAAAGCCTGGAATGATAGGCCCATTGATCCCTCACGATCAGCGGCCTCTCCACATTGCCCAGATGCGCCACGCTGTCTTCCGTCAGGACCGCCGTGCCGTAAGCGGTTATCAGTTCGGGTATGCCGTGGTTGATTTCAGGATCAGCGTGGTACGGCCTTCCGGCCAGCACAACTCCGCTCATGTTGCTGCGTTTTAGATATTCTACCGTTTCCTCGCCTTTTTTGCGTATATCCGCGCGGAAACACTCCTGCTCCAGCCAGGCTGCGTCCAACGCGTTTTTGACATCCGTAACCGGTATACCGGGGAACTCTTCGATCATGGCTTTAGTAAGAGCTTTCTTGTCATTCAGGTTGACAAACGGATTGCGGAACACTATATCGCGTTCGCGAAGGTCCTCAACATTGTTCCTGATATTCTCAGGATACGAGGTGACAATAGGGCAGTTATAGTGATTGTCCGCGCCGCCGATCTCTTTGCGTTCGTAAGCCGCGCTGGGATAGAAGATAAAATCCGCGCCGTTGTTTATCAGTTCCATAATATGCCCATGCGCCAATTTGGCGGGGTAGCAGGCGCTTTCACTGGGAATGGACTCTATACCCTTTTCGTACACCTGCCGTGACGAGGCGGGCGACAGTTCGACTCTGAAGCCTAATTCCGTAAAGAACGTGAACCACAGCGGATAATTCTCATACATATTCAATACGCGCGGAATACCGACAGTGCCGCGTTTGGCGTCGGATTGGCTCAACGGCTTATAGCTGAACAGGCGTTCAAGTTTGTAGTCAAAGAGATTGGGAACATTATTGGCTTTATGTTCCTTTCCTAAACCGCGTTCGCAGCGGTTGCCGCTGATAAAGCGCCGTCCGTTTGAAAACCGGTTTATCGTAAGCAGGCAGTTATTCCCGCAATGCTTGCATCGCGTCAGGCTGGATTTGATCTCCAAGCTGTCCAGCTCGGCCGCGTTCAACAGTTCACTCTGATACCCCTCCGCGTAACGTTCCTGAGCAATGACGGCCGCGCCGAACGCTCCCATTATTCCCGCGATATCGGGCCGTATGGCCTCCCGGCCGCTGATCAGCTCAAATGCGCGCAGAACGGCTTCATTATAGAAAGTGCCGCCTTGAACCACGATATTCTTACCTAATTCCGACGGGTCGGTGACCTTTATGACCTTCTGCAGAGCGTTTTTGATAACGGAATACGCCAGCCCAGCGGAGATATCCGCCACCTCCGCGCCTTCCTTCTGAGCCTGCTTAACTCGCGAATTCATGAACACGGTGCAGCGTGAGCCCAAATCCACCGGGTTCCGCGCGTAAAGGGCGTTTTGCGCGAATTGCGTTACCGGCAGACTGAGCGATTTTGAAAATGTTTCAATAAACGAACCGCAGCCGGCGGAGCAGGCTTCGTTCAGCAAAACCGAGTCGATCGCGCCGTTCT
>JAISZF010000181.1 GCA_031269415.1 Clostridiales bacterium | reverse complement strand
GGTGTGCCGTTCACTCCGATATCCGCCGCTAAAAACGAAGGCATTGAGATCTTATCGGATATGATCGTCAAATGCGTAAGAAATCACAGAACCCCGACGCGCAGGGATTTTTGTTCAGGCGCGGTACACAGGGCTATTCATTCCGCCGCCCACATGATAGAGGATCACGCGATAGCGGCGGGCATACCGGCCAGGTTCGCCGCGTCGAAGATTATAGAGGGCGACGAACCTTTGATGAGCAGACTGAATTTAACTGAAAACGAGCTGGATATCTTAAGGCGTACGATCAGCGAAATGGAACGTGAAACAGATACGCAGAGCGACGCGGCGCTGGCGGATATGCGCTACGCTTATATCGAAAGGGTTTGTTCGGAATCGGTGAGCAAAGTGAGGGAGACCAAGGGACAACTGCGTTCGGTCGCCATTGATGGTATATTAACGCACAAAATATTCAGTTTGCCCATTTTTCTCTGCGTCATGCTTCTGATATTCTGGCTCAGTTTTAATGTAATCGGGCGGTTCTTGAGCGGATTGCTGGCCGCGGCTATTGAATATATAACGTTAATGGTTAATAACGCGTTAATCGCGATGGACGTCAACCCCGCCATGCGCTCCTTAGCGGTGGACGGCATTTTAACGGGTATCGGCAGCATTCTGGCGTTTTTGCCCATTATAGCGGTATTGTTCTTCTTCCTGTCAATATTGGAAGACAGCGGGTATATGGCGCGGGTCGCGTTCGTTATGGACAGATTCCTGCGCAAGATAGGCTTATCCGGCCGTTCGTTCGTGCCGCTCCTCATCGGGTTCGGCTGTTCCGTTCCCGCGATAATGGCGTCGCGAACCCTGGGCAGCGAGCGCGATAAGCGCATGACCATCTCGCTTATACCCTTTATATCCTGCAGCGCTAAACTGCCGATTTACGCCGTCTTTATCGCCGCGTTCTTTCCTGATCATGGCGCTTTTGTCATGCTGGGGCTGTATGTTACGGGTATACTCCTGGGCATACTATATGGATTCTTAATGAACAAAACAACATATACGGGCAAGTCGTCGCCGTTTCTGATGGAACTGCCGCCGTATCGTATTCCCTCAGCTAAAAGCACGAGGCAGCTTATATGGATGAAATCCAAGGATTTTATTTCCCGGGCGTTTACGATTATATTACTCATATCCATTGTGGTATGGTTCCTGCAAACATTCGACTTCCGATTCAATATGATGGCAGACAGCGGGCAAAGCATGCTGGCGAGCATCGGCAAGCGCATTGCCCCGCTCTTCAGGCCGCTGGGCTTTACGGACTGGCGCGCGCCGACGGCGTTAATTGTTGGATTCACGGCTAAGGAAGCCGTTGTCAGCTCGCTGACGGTACTGTTGGGCGAAGGGAGTTTAAGCGACATCTTCACTCCCCTATCGGCGGTGTCATTTTTAATATTCACGCTGCTCTATACCCCCTGCGTTGCAGCCGTCGCCGTTGTAAAACGGGAGTTAGGCTCCGCGGCGGACGCCTTGAGACTGGTGGTTTTTCAAACCGGCGCCGCATACGCCGCCGCTATGGTGTTTTATCAATTCGCAAGAGTATTGCGTTAATGGCGTGTATATTATATAATTATGCAAAAATTCGTGTGAAAGGAGCGGAAAATGTCGCCTAAACGCAAATGGCTTTTTCTGATTCTGATCTTCGTGGTTTCATTGTCGGTAGTGGGCGGGGCGTTTATTATGTGGCGCGGGGCAAAAAGCATATCGATCGCCGACTCCGGGCAAACCGGCTCCCCCGCGGCGGGCGTAAACGTAACGCGGCAGCCCGATCAAGTCTCTGATGAGTCCGCTTTGTACGACATTCGGATCACCCCGCTAAGCCTCACAGATCAGGGCGTGGCCATTGACTCGCCGTTTCTGATTCAGCCGGCCGTCCGGATTGATCGCGGCCGGCTTGAGAGTTCTATATCCGTTAAAACAGGCGAGAGTTTCAACATCATTGATTCCTCAAACAATGAGGGGGCTTATGAGCTGAATTTCGAGGATCCGCTGGTTGTAAACCGTGTCTATAACATCGTATATTCACCCGAAGGGAAACAGCCCGCTTCATTCGCCTTTCAGACGGAGCCGGGGTTTACAATCGTGTCGTCAACTCCGGGATTCGCGTTTGACAATGACGATGAGGGTTCAACGGATGTCCCTGTCAATACGGGCATAGAGATCAATTTCAGCGCACCGCCCGACGAGAACTGGAAGGAATATTTCAATATTGATCCGCCCGTTAACGGAAACTTTTCTGCGGACGGATCTAAAGCTCTGTTCATTCCGGAATCGCTGAAATACGATACCAGATATACCGTTACCATAGACGGCGATCTTACGGACGAGAACGGCAATCCTCTGGACAGAACATATAAGATCGTCTTTAATACGGAGCGTTCGGACAGCCATATCAGGGATGTCAGTTTATACGACGGCGTATATGAGAATTTTTTGCCCGGAGAGGATATAATCATCCGATTCCTGCTAAGCGAGCGGTATAAAACCCAGGAATTCACTGTGGATATCTATCAGTTAACAGATCCCGCCGTCTTCGCGAATTATTATGAAGTCAATAAAAACGCCGTATCGGGCAGCCTCAAACTGGTCGAAAGCGAAGCCGTCACATTGTTTGTGCCCGCGGAATCAACAACCGCGCCGTTCGACGGATACTTCAGCTATCCCTCACCGCCCGAAGGCTACTATCTGATACATTTTTCCGCAGGCGACCTCTCGCTTAACAAATTGGTTCAGGTTAACAGACTGTCCGTTTATACATTATCCATTTCCGGCGACATGTGTTTCTGGATTAACGACACGTCCACCGGGGAACCCGCTGTCGGGGCATCAATAAACAAGCGGAATGACCGCACGGTTACTGGCGCGGACGGAAAGGCTCTGGTACACATTACTTCTGCGGAAATGTCGCCGGTTACCATTCAGTATAGGGACGCCCCGGTATTCGTGTACAGCGCCTTCGCGTATGAAAAGCCGGAAATAAGCCTGGCCGAAAAATTCTATCACTATATCTATACTGATCGGGACGTGTATCACGCCAATGACTCCATTAACGTGTTCGGCGTTATCCGCGAGGTGAATTCCGTTTACCGGTTGAACGCGTCGGATGAGATAACCCTGAGTTTGGGCGATATGGAAACAGTGCCGGTTAAAACGGATAAATACGGCGGTTTCTCGCATACGTTCCCCGTGGAGGGCATGAGCGGCGGCGATGTGATTCATGTCAGGATAAACGGTGAGGAGCTTATGTCAGCCCCGGTGTCATTCGCGGAATACAACAAGGATAAATATATAATAAACGCCGAAACCGACAGGCACGTCTATTTTGCCGGTGAAAAACCGGAGGTAAATATCAGCGTCGCCGCCTATGACGGAGCGCCCGCGCCCGGCGTCGAAATGGAGCTTAACACAAGTATGTTTCTTTCGCTCGCGCAAACGGTTATATCCGATGAAAACGGACTGGCTTCCGTTTCCTTGACGCTCAAGGGCGATAAGAGCCAAGCGCCTTACATGAACGGAGTCCAGATTGTCACTCGCGGCGCCGAGGATTATTCACAGATTTATTCCGCCCCGTTCGTTGTGCTGAATTCAGATATAATGCTGGAGTACGAAACGCTGCCGGATAAATCCATAGATTTTACATCCAGCGCCATAGACCGAGACGCTATTGAAAGAGCCTATATTTCCGCGGACGCGGACCTTTATTCGCCGGACATGTATCGGGGCGATCCTGTGGATTTGGATTTTTCCCTGGCAATAAAGGAAGTAAAACATACGAAGGAAATAACCGGCGAGCGCTATGACTATATATTAAGCCAAACCATACCCGAATACAGGTACAATACATCCGAAAGTATCATCGAAACCCGCGTGCTTTCCACAAGGAACGGCAAGCTGGCGATCACCGGTCTGCCGCAAAGCTCCGGCCCGGAAACTTCTTATTATGGTGTCGTTTCCTATAAAGACAGAAACGGCAGAGAGATTTCTTTCAATATTGAGCTTTCAGGCTACGCTGATCCGCATGCCGAGGGTTATACCCTTGAGCTCATGAAGAAGTCGAACGCCCTGAAGCTGGGTGAAACGGCGGTAATTCGCATGAACGGGGACACAAGCGAAGACGGCCGTGTATTATCCGTGCTGACAAACGACGGCATACTGTCGGCTGACGTTAATCCCCCCAATAACTCGCCGATAACTTTCTCAGAGGACTGCATGTATTCCGTCCGGGTTTTCGGAGCTTATTTTGACGGGAAACGCGTCTATCCGGCTCAGATGCCGCTGACAGTACGGTTCGACCCTTCGGATCAGAAGCTGAATGTAGAAATCAAACCCGACAAGGAGCAATACGAGCCCGGCGGTGAGGCGCTGTTGGATATAACGGTCACGGATCAAAACGGCAGCCCAAAGCAGGCGATTGTAAATATCAGCATCGTCGACGACGCGGCCTTTGCGGTCGGAACGCGTTTCGCCATGGATTTTTTGGACGAATTGTATCGAAGCACAGCGAAATACCGGCCCAATTTCGGCATATACACCTCGTATGGCAAACTGACGCGGACGGTTGCCGAAGAAGCGCTGGACAGCGGCTCCGGCGTCGTTCAGAACAATATACGCAAGGATTTCAAGGATAACCCTGTCTTTGAAACAGTGGAAACGGACCTTTCCGGCAAGGCGAAACTGTCTATAAAGTTCACGGACGCAGTCACCCGCTGGAGGGTTACTTCGCACGCTGTCAGCATGGATTACTTCGCGGGTTCCGGACAGAGCGGTATCGTCGCCTCACTGCCCTTTTATGTGGACTTAATCCTGGCCGATGAATTTGTGCGGGGCGATCACGTCAACCCTGTCGTCAAGCCTCACGGCGCGGAATATATCTATGGCGAAAGCCCTGTTTCATACACATACGAACTCAAAAGGGGAGAAGAAACGCTGCTCAGCGAGAAAATATCGCAAGCCGGCGCGGTTTCGTTTGATTTGGGCGTATTGGAAACCGGCGACTACACGCTGAACGTGTCGGCGACCATGGGTACGTTTACAGGCGGGGCTGACGCGTATACGGACACGCTTGAAAAGACTTTCCATGTAGGCAATACCGGCGTCCGCCTGAACCTGCGCGCGGTTAAAACCCTATCGCTTGAATATCCTCAGATGCCCGCGGTGGCGCCTATCGAATCCCCGGTGAATTTTTCGCTGTATAACGCGGATTACGCGTTTATACTGGATATCCTCAATGAAATGCTGTCCCAGTCGGCGGCGCGCACAGATCAAATGGCCGCTTCGGCTTTCGCGGCCGATTATATGAGCGTGGATGGCGAAAACACCCGCATGTCACGGCTGAAGGATGAAATCGCCTGGAATAACGGCATACCCGAGCAGCTCTACGGTTCGGGGGAACCGATATATACCGCCAGATTCGCGGCGGCCTTTCCGGAACTCATAGACAAAAGCCTGGCCGGCGACTATGTCCGCGAAACATTGGGTATGTATGACGGCGGATTGCCCGCGCCGCCCTCCAGCAACAGCGCGTTTGAGTTGAACCGCGCCGCGGGTTATCTGCTTCAGGCGGCGATTTCCGAAGCCGTATTGAATGAAATCGACAAACAGGTTGAGGAACTCAAAAACTCGAACGACGCTGATTCGGGCATGAGGAAACTCCTGTATACGGCGGCCTATTGCGCGATTGGGGCGGATGACAAAGCCCGATCGCTGTTTGAGCCGTATGCGGGAAGCGGCGATCTGGAACTGGCGGACACGCTGACGTTCTATATCAATACGTCGCTGGATCCAGTGGCTGCCGAAGAGTATTTGATAACTCACGTGCGGAATAAATATGTAAGCGACGTCTGCGAGCGAGTCAATTTCATAAGGAAATCCGGGCCGTTAGACGAGCTGGTTACGGAAACACGCTTTAACCTCGACAGCGGTACGGAAACAATCCGCTTAGAGGGACTGGAGGCTTATTCGAAATCCATATCCTCCGAGAGTTTTAAGAGCATGATTGTGAAACCCGTGGAGGGTTCAGTGTCTCTCAATATCTCCTACAGCGGAAGGGCGACGGATCTGCTCGCCTCACAGAACATTATCGGACTTGAAAAGACAGTCAGCCATGTGACCGGAAGCGACAACCTCTATGATATTGTGTTTAATGTGACATTACCGAAAGACAGCCCCGCGGGGAATTATACAATCCGCGATCGCGTGCCCGGCAATATGCGCTTCACGCGCATAATAAACACCGTCGGCGATTATACCGTTAATTATCTCGAAAAGCAGCTTGTGGACATAAATGTATTCTATGACGGGGAAAACCCGCCGGGCGATATACGATACAGGGTAATCAAAATAAGCCCTGACGACGCGGTTGTTGAGCGCGCGTATATCAGCCGGGATTTTGTGGTTGATCATCCGTGGGGGGCTTCCAAATAAGGGACAATTCTTACGCTGATAAATTTTGCGGGTATTATCCGTTCGCCTTGAAAGCAATAGCGAAATATCGTATAATGCAAGTGTATTTCCGGGGAGGGGGTAAATACTACGGATTCACGCAAGATGAAGAAGAACGTGGTTTTGCGCGCCTCGGGGAAAACCGCGTAGATACTCCTCCGAAAAATTATATAGACGCTCACGCGTGGCGGTGTTTGATCGCGTGAACGTCTATGGCCCGCGCGCGCATGGCGGCGGCTGATAAACCTGCCGCCACGCTTGAATATCATAACGGCTGGTTCACTTAATAATCCAATTGAAAGGGATTTTCTGAATTTTGAATAGAGCAAAACTCAGCAGTCGCGGTATGCTTGTCACGAAGCGAAAAGCCAGACGCAAGTGACATCGCAGGCTCCACTTACAAATGTCTAAAACCGTCGAATCAACAACAAAATCCAATAAAAACAAAAGGAAAACAGATTCGCTATTCAAACACTTAAAGTTCTGATAAAGATTATAAATCGAC
>JAISZF010000178.1 GCA_031269415.1 Clostridiales bacterium | reverse complement strand
GTGGTGATACTGGTGTTTGCGCTTGAGCCGCTATCGTCATAATCCACGCCCTCTAAACGCAAATAGGACTGACCGCCGTCTTTTAATTTTATTTCATCGTCGCCCGCAACGGAAAACACAGCGGACCGGTCACCGGTAACAGTCAGTTCCTTCGTATCGCCGCCGCGATAGGTAAGGTATCCCGTTTCTGTCGAAGCGTATCCCCTTCCAATCCTTTCGTAAAAATCCCATCTACCGTCTTCAAAGATGTAATAATCCTGTTCGCTGTCGCCGTTCAGATACCACTTGCCGTCAAATCTCTCGCTCAGGTTGCGGGATTCATTCGCGGTAACGAATGTGACGCCTTTAAAAGTCATCTGCCCATCGCCTGTCATTTCACAACTGTAGATATATTTCTCGCCGCCAAAGCTCCAGTTCTTATTTTCGGAGTCATAAACAATGCTATCCGCTCCGCCGTGTTCGCCAACAAACCTTTCGCCTCCGGATTCCGGAGGCTCATAGAGTTCCCAAGCGCCATCTTCCGATATTCTCAGCATTTCGCTGCTTGAATCTCCGCGCATATACCAATCGCCCTCGGCTTTTGCCAGAAAGCTTTTCAGGTCGCCGGAGCCTCCGGAACATCCCGTTACAGATATTATTACGCATATAGCCAATAGCGCTGTTATAAACTTTTTCATCTCAACCGCTCCTTTTTTCTATTTCTTTGCCTTCTTCGCCGACTTCATCTTTTTAAGGCCCATAACAAGAACGGCCGCGCCGCAAATAGTTAAAATGAGTGTTTTTTTCCATTTTAGTTAAATCCTCCTTCATCAACTGTTGTGTTTTGAGCCGTAGCAACCATCTTGAACACATAATAAAAGTTACTGTTGTCTACTTCCGTAATATCAATTGAAAAGCCTGGACCGCCTACATATGTACCCCATCAAGCGACAAGTTCGCCATCACCAGGATTCGGCATCCGGGAGATAGTCGCCCCTGCCGTCGTTGGCATCCGGGAGATAGTCGCCACGGCCGTCGTTGTTATATAGAACGCTGTAAAGAAAGACCGCGCCGTTATCCCATTCAACTTCAAATCCAATCGTCTCCGCGACAAATCTGAGAGGCACCAGCGTCCTGCCGTCTATGATGACCGGTGGGGAGTCGATTGTGACACGCCTGCCTCCGACCGCGCCAGTGTTACCGTCGTAGGTGTTGACGGTTACCAATGAATTGCCAACCTCCATAACAATCAGGGGATCGCCTCCTGCCGGAGAGTTGACAACGATACGCTGATCCTCGCCGTACCATTCAACAACACAGCCGACAGCCTCGCTCACGGCGCGGACGGGTATCATTGTCCTGTCGTTGATTAACCTGGCTGGTACATCCATATAAAGTTCTTCCCCATCTACAAAAATCCGGATAGAATTCGCGGCATAAGCCGTAAGGCTTACGGAAAACAGTAATACTGTAGCTACTACAGCCACTACGAAACCGTGGATTGTGATATTTTTACGCATAATATCCTCCTTTAAATTATAAATTGATTTGGTTTGTTCCTTTTTATTTGTATACTTGCCTATGCACTGCCAATATCAAGAATCGAGCCTTTCTTCCTTTGTTTTCATTTCGCCTGCGTCATTTTTTTATGCCCATGGCTCATCCGTACCGTCTGTATACTGATTAACTACGGAACCGGCAACATCCAAGATATCCCGGATAGACATTTCAATAGTCGGCTTCCACCTAACAAATTGCCCGTCCGTTACCGCTTTCATAAATAAATTTTCGTCCGCAAGCCCGGCATAACGAGCGGTGTGCAGTTTTATCGTCATGTCCAGCGTGACTACGCTGCCGTTACTTAGGTATATCGTTATGGTATGATTACGTCTAGGTTTGACTTCAATAATTTTTAACATAGAAACCCTCTTTTTTCATACTTTGTTTATCCGGCGGAGTTATTTGTCCTGTCATGCCAATTTTTTTATAAGGCGCCGGCCTCCTGCACAAATTTACCACCCTCCATATACATGTGAAAAACTCCACTGCATTTATTGTACAGTGGAGTTGGGTTGAAAACGGGTGAATTTTCGGGTGAATTTTTCGAGCGCCGAAGTTTTTTACGGCTTCAATTTATTGGCAAGCTGCTTCCGCGAGGTGACGCCCAGCTTTTCAAAGACACTTTTCAAGCGCGATTTAACTCCGTCCTCGGATAAAAATAAGCGTGTACCGATAGCCCTGTTAGAGAGCCCTTCCGAAGCCATCCGCGCTACCGCAAGTTCGCGCTCGGTTAAAGCGCCCGCGTTTTGTGAAAAATGTTCGCGCATAAGCTTCTTGCGGATTTGCGAAAAATCCTTGTACAGTGCAAATATGCGAGCTATGCCGTCCGCGTATTGTTCGTTCCCGGCGAGTTCCGAAAGAAGGTCGGCGATATATTCGCCGTTGTCCACAAAGGGCATTAACAGATTGTCGGGCAGGGCGATATCCAGCGACGTCATGAGCCGTGATAGCGCCTCATCGCGTTGCCCCAGCTTGCTATACGCCGCCGCGAGATAAATATATGCCCAAATGCTGCCGAAAGGTTGTGGATAATACGAGGATATGTTAAGCGCCACCGCCGCACCGCTGCATACTTTTAAATACTCGCCGGTCGCTAAGAGATGGCGGTTGTAAACCATGTACAAGGCAGGCAGCGCAGGAAACATCACGCGGGTTTTGGTGAAGTCGCCATCTGTGATCCAACCCGCCACCCTATCCGGTATACCCAATAACAGATATATATACGACCAGATGATGTCAATTGTGTGCTGGAGTAGGTACAGCTTTTGCGTATTTACCATGTCAGCCACTTGTTGTTGTATATTGGCGGTTTCAAACCAATCGCCCTTGACAAGAGACAACCGCATACGTAGAAATTCAGCCGCGAGCAGTATGCTCCATTGGTTCTTTTCCCGTGCGTAATACTGCGCTTTATGTATAATCGTTTCGGCTACAGCGAAGTCGCCTGCATAGAACGCCGCTTCCGCCTCCATGACAAACTCCGAACCTGAGCCTACACCTTCGCTAAGGCGGACAAAAATGGGCATACACTCACGCATTTGCGTAAGTTCTTCTGCAAGCGCACCGTTCTTGCTGTGGTACAGCATCAGAATGGACGGGGAGCCGAACGTCCAGTTGACAGACCATTCTTCCGTCCTATACTTATCGTCCTTATAATCCAGCGCCCTGCGGTGATGGTAAGACATACCCTCAATACTATTGAATTTCGACAAAGCCAGAAACCGCTCGTAATTCATCATCAGCGCGTTCCGCTCTGATTCAATTCCACTAAAAGCGCCAATATTATTTTCAAACACAGCGATACAGCGACCGAACCTCGTCATTTCCTTATACGAAAACATACAACGGGCAAGTACCAAAACCGCAGATAGGTTTTGCCCTAACACAGCATCGGGGCAGCCGTCCAAACAGGCGATAACCTTTTCCCTTTGCGTGTTTGTAAGGTCAACGCCGTTTCGGGAAACCAATGCTGTCAACATTGCAGCGAAGTCGCCCGTTTTCATAAAACAATTCATTGCTGGTATAGTTTCACCCGCATTTAAATAATACTCGCCCGCACGCTTCCAAATACTGGCGCGTTTTTGTTCCGACAATGCATCGAACGCTGCTAATACATGGCTCATGAACAAGTGGTGGAAAGAATAGAAACCTGCGGCGTTTGCCGTGATAAAGACGTTGCTGCGTATCAGTTCTTCCAACAAGGCTTCAACATTACCCCTCTGCCACACAAAAGCCGCCTGTTTCAGTGTAAAGTAATCGAAAACGCAAACACTGGAA
>JAISZF010000164.1 GCA_031269415.1 Clostridiales bacterium | reverse complement strand
GGCTGCCCGTCAATTTTTCGGCGTAAGCGTGTATTAAGCCGTGTTTCAGAATTATGCGCGCCCCCATCGCCTCAAAGCCCTTTATATGCTGATCGATGGGTCGAGAACCGAAATTGCAGCCGCCGGGAAGCGGTACGACCGCGCGCTTAAAACGCCCTAAAAGCGCTCCGATTAAATAATAGGAGGCGCGCATATTGCGAGTCATATCATATGTAATCCTGAAATCTTTCACGTTCCGGCTGTCAACGATCAGCGTGTGATCATTTTTGAATTCACAGGCGACGCCTATGGACTTAATTGCGTTCGCTAATATGATTACATCCTCTATACGAGGTAAATTTTCAATAATACTGACGCCGTTGGCGGCGATTGCCGCGGGAATTATTGCCACGGCCGCGTTCTTCGCGCCGCTTATATGTACATTGCCTGAGAGTATCCGTTGACCATTTATGACAATTTGTTCCATCTCAACACCTCTTATCCAGAATATCGGAACTTTTAAATCCGTCTTAACTGGGCTTTACAGGCTGTATTATAACACAGTATTCCGAATCTACAAAGCGTTTTTCTATTTTTCCCCTTGGAAATATAATTTCATATTGACTTTTTGCCGACATATATTACAATAGTAACAAATTTCGAGTATAATGTATTGAGGGGAGACACGGCTATGTGCTGTAGCACGCTTAACACACAAACGTATAATGAGCTAAGTCGTCGGGCAGTCCGTGTGACAGCCTTGCTCCTTTGCGTCCTTTACGCGGCAGTGTTCCTGAACTCGATCTCTTATGTCGCCGCTCATCTTAATCACATACACGACCATGACGGCACGGGCGGCGCTTGTGCGGTCTGCGTCCATATCGCCGCATCCGAAAAGCTTCTCAAACAGCTCTCCTCAGCCTACGCGGCGACAGCCGTTATCAGCGTCGGTTTATTTGTCACGCTCATCCTCCTGAAACCCATGCGTCCGTGCCTTGGACTCAATACCCTCATCAGTTTGAAAGTCCGGTTGAACAATTGAGATAACCTTGTATTTTTGCGCCCAAAATAATTAATGGAGGTTATTTCATGAAAAAGAGTATATACAACGCGCTCGGCGTTATGCTTATCGCCGCGCTTCTTCCGGCGTGCGCTCAGAGCCCCGCCGAACAGGCGGACGACGGGAAAGTCAGTGTCGTCGCCACAATTTTTACCCCTTATGACTTTACTAGGGAGATCGCGGGAGACTCCGCCGACATCACCATGCTTCTGCCCCCGGCGTCTGAGAGCCATTCCTTCGAGCCGACCCCGCGTGATATTATCACGATCCAAAACTGCGACGTGTTTATATATGTCGGCGGAGAATCCGACGAATGGGTCAATGAAGTTCTGGAGTCCATAGATACCCCGCGGATGAGGATTATAACCTTGATGGACTGTGTGGAAACGGTTGAGGAGGAGATCGTCGAAGGCATGGAGGAGGAAGAAGAGGAAGAACACGAAGGCGGGGAAACCAACGAAGATGCTGAATATGATGAGCATGTCTGGACTTCGCCAAGGAACGCGAAGTTAATTGTTCAAAAGATCTCCGACGCCCTCTGTGAAGCGGACGCCGCCAACGCGGAGACATATAAACAGAATACCGAGGCGTACCTAGCCAGGCTGGACGAACTGGACTCGGAATTCCAAGCTGTGGTCGACGGCGCCGCACGCAAAACCATAGTGTTCGGCGACCGCTTCCCGTTCCGATATTTCGCGGACGCTTACGGGCTTGAATACTACGCGGCCTTCCCCGGCTGCTCAACCGAGACGGAGGCCAGCGCGGCGACTGTCAAGTTTCTTATAGACAAGATAAACGACGAGAAAATTCCGGTGGTATTCCATATTGAACTCTCCAATGAAAAGATGGCGAATACCATCAGCGAGGCGACGGGCGCGAAGGTCTTGCTGCTGCACGCGTGTCACAACATCACGCAAGACGACTTTACGGCGGCCAAAAGCTACATAGATTTAATGACCGCCAACGTCGAGGCGTTGAGGGAAGCCTTGCGATTATGATAGACACGCTGGCTGAGATGTTTACCTATACGTTCATTGTCCGCGCCTCCGTGGTCGGTCTGCTGGTTTCGCTCTGCGCGAGTTTGCTCGGCGTGAGCCTTGTGCTGAAACGCTACTCAATGATTGGCGACGGGCTTTCTCATGTCGGGTTCGGTACGCTCGCCATCGCCACGGCGATGAACGCCGCGCCGCTCATGGTTTCCATCCCCGTGGTAGTGCTGGCCGCGTTCATGCTGCTGCGGATAAGCGAGAACGGCAAGATCAAAGGCGACGCCGCGATCGCGCTTATTTCCACAACCTCGCTGGCCATCGGCGTAATGGTTATATCCCTCACTACGGGAATGAACACGGATGTATGCAACTATATGTTCGGCAGTATTCTTGCGATGAGCAAGGACGACGTGACGCTTTCGATTGTCCTCGCCGTTGTGGTGCTGTTTATGTTCATCCTGTTCTACAACAAAATATTCGCTGTCACGTTTGACGAGAGCTTCGCCAAGGCCACAGGCGTCAAAACCGGTCTGTATAATATGCTGATTGCCTTTCTTACGGCTGTGACGATTGTGTTGGGTATGCGTATGATGGGCGCGCTGCTGATTTCAAGCCTGATCATATTTCCCGCGCTTACGTCTATGAGGTTGTGTAAAAAGTTCAAGACCGTGACGATTTGTTCCGCCGCGGTATCGGTAGTCTGCTTCTTCGCGGGAGTGGTTATTTCCTATATTGAGGCGACACCGACGGGAGCGAGCGTTGTCATTGTAAACGCCATGGTATTTCTGCTGTTTTGGGCGGCTAATTATGCTGTCGCGTTTTATCAAAGGAGGGTTCACAATTGAGGAAGATGTTTGCGCTGCTGGCGTCTGCCGTCTGCTTTGTATTCGCGCTGTCCGGATGTGAGGGTAAAGCGCCTGTAAACCCAAACGCCCGGAACGAAAACGGCACGGTCGCCGTAAATTTGCCCGATAACAGTACATCCGCCATAGTGCCCGATGAAAACGGCGAACAAGCGACAGAACAGACATCGGTTGATACGCCCGCTCAAACTGAGTCTCCGGAGCAAGAAACCGCGGACGCAAGCGGAGAAGTCATTGAAATCAGGGAGAAGATGTTCATCGCTCAAACCAATGACATTTATTTCAACGCTGAGGATTACCTGGGCAAGATGATTAAATACGAAGGGATTTTCACAGTCTACGAGATTCCGGAAACAGGCGTTAAATACTGCTCAGTCATCCGCTACGGCCCCGGCTGCTGCGGGGTTGACGCGAACGCGGGGTTTGAGGTTATCTGGAA
>JAISZF010000148.1 GCA_031269415.1 Clostridiales bacterium | reverse complement strand
AATTGTTAAGATAGTCATGTTGAATTCTAGTAAGGAGGCGTTACCCCATACCTAGTGCGGCAATAAATATTGCTGTAACTATTTTTAGCTGTTTTGTTGCGTTTTTCGCAGGTGTGTTTTATAGAAAAAAAATAGCGGAATCAAAGATAGGAACCGCTGAAATCCAAGCGGAAACACTTTTAGACGAGGCCAGAAAGGCTGCTGAGGCTCACAAAAAGGAATTACTGCTGGAGGCAAAAGAAGAGAGCATTAAAACTAAAAACGAAGCGGAGAAAGAGGCAAAAGAGCGTAGAAACGAGTTACAGCGCGCTGAAAAGCGGTTAATTCAAAAAGAGGAAGTTTTAGACAGAAAGAGCGACGCAATAGAAAAAAAGGATGAGCAGTTGCAAAAGAAACTGGCGACTGTGGAGGCTCAAAGAACCGAAGTCACTAAATTAGTGGAAAAAAAGCAGTTGGAGCTGGAGCGGATCTCAGGGCTGACATCCGAACAGGCCAAGGCGTATCTGTTGTCCAATATTGAGAATGAGGTTAAGCTGGAATCAGCTATGCTTATTAAAGATATTGAGTCCAAAGCTAAATTGGAAGCAGATAAGCGGGCGCGTGATATTGTGGCCGGCGCCATACAGCGCTGCGCTGTCGATCATGTGACCGAAACCACCGTTTCAGTGGTCACGCTGCCCAACGATGAAATGAAAGGGCGCATTATCGGCCGTGAAGGGCGCAATATCCGCACGCTGGAAGCGCTGACCGGCATTGACCTGATTATAGACGATACGCCGGAAGCGGTAATACTATCCGGCTTCGACCCTATGAGGCGTGAGATAGCGCGTATCGCGCTGGAGAAATTGATAATCGACGGGCGCGTCCACCCGGCGCGTATTGAGGAAATGGTTGAAAAAGCCAAGAAAGAAGTCGAAGTGATGATTCGCGAGGAAGGCGAAGCCGCAACGTTTGAAACAGGCGTTCACGGCGTACACCCCGAGCTGATCCGGCTTCTGGGCAAGATGAAATTCCGTACCAGCTATGGGCAGAACGCCCTGAAACACTCCATCGAAGTGTCCCACCTGTGCGGTCTGATGGCCGGCGAATTGGGAGCGGACATCGCTATGGCAAAACGGGCCGGCCTGTTGCACGACATTGGTAAATCAGTGGATCATGATCTAGAGGGTACTCATGTATCCATAGGCGTAGCGCTTTGCAAGAAATACCGTGAAGGTGAATTGGTTATTAACGCCGTGGAGTCGCATCACGGCGATGTTGAGCCTACAAATATCATCTCTGTAATCACTCAGGCGGCCGACGCCATATCAGCCTCAAGGCCGGGCGCGCGGCGTGAAACATTGGAGTCATATATTAAACGGCTGCAAAAATTAGAGAGCATCGCCGACGAGTTTAATGGCGTTGAAAAGTCATTCGCTATACAGGCGGGCCGCGAACTGCGCATTATTATTATACCCGAAGTGGTAAACGACGCCGAGCTTACGCTGCTGGCGCGGGAAGTGGCTAAGAAGATCGAAACCGAACTGGAATACCCGGGGCAGATCAAGGTGAACCTGATTCGGGAAACCAGAGCTATAGAGTACGCGAAATAGGGCGGGTTGCCGCTGTACCGCAAAAAATAGAGGAGCGTTTCCGCGAGGACACGTCCTCTCAATTCAGAAAAAACGGAGAACAGGCCCGCTGCTGTGAAAGCGGATTTCTGTTCTCCGTTTTAGATCATTTGACGTCTATCTGCCGCAGCACGCCCTTTTTCGGATCGCTGATTATCATACGGTTATCTAAAAAAACGTAACTACTCAGAACTTGCACCCCATTTGGGCATCTCATATAATGGATACAGTAAGGCCGAACCTTGACAATTTAATATAAGGTGTGTCCGCCAGGGGCTAATTCCGGTTCAGCTCCGTTTTGCTTGCTTTCGGTTACCGCGCAATCGCCGCCGCTTTCCCCAACGCCGTATGGGTTGGGCACAATTTCTTTCGCCCATTCCTGTCCCAGCACATCGCTGATGAATATGAGTTTCCTTAAATGATGGGCGTTGCACTCCCCGTGTGCGCAATTGGTATATTTATAGTAGACTTTGAGATGATCATGTTGATTCGTTTAAAATATGATATTTTTTCTTTGAAGTATTTTTTGACATCCTTCCAAATCTATGATATATTTCCCCCTGGATGCACAACTGTACGCGATTGGAGTACAATATGATAGACGACACATCTTTCATTATAGTAGAGGCGGGAGCGCTGCCGGGGATCTTTATGAAAACATTGGAAGCGAAGCGGCTTATGGAAAGCGGCAAATGCCGCACTGTTCAGGAAGCGGTTCATGAAACAGGCATCAGTCGCAGCGCCTTCTATAAATATAAAGACTCGGTGTTCGCCCTGTCGGAACACGTCAGGGGAAGGAACCTCACAATGGCGATGAACCTGGAGGATAATCCGGGGCTGCTGTCATCGGCGCTGAATGTACTTGCTCAGGGCGGTGTGAATATACTGACAATAAACCAGACAATCCCCATAAATCACATCGCTAATATAACCGTAACAATAGATACCCGCTCGTCGGATATCTCGGAGATTATGGATGAATTGCGCGGAATACCCGGTATTACAGCTCTAAAGATTCTAGCGAGGGATTGACACGGAAAAGGAGTGGTTAAAATGGCTTACGCCGCTGTTTTAGGCTATGGCGTGGTAGGATCGGGGGTGTTCGGCGTTTTGCGGCAAAACGCCGCCTTGATTGAAAAGCAACTGGGCGAGCCGATAGTTGTTAAACGGGTTTTGGATCTGCGATCGTTCCCCGGCGACAGTGTGGAGCCGTTTCTTACGCACGACGCCGAGGATATTATCAATGATAGTGAGATCCGCGTTGTGGCGGAGTCGATGGGCGGGCTTAACCCCGCTTATGAATATTCGATGCGGGCGCTGCGAGCGGGCAAACATGTCGTAACCTCCAACAAGGAACTGGTTTCGGTTCACGGAGCGGAACTGATGGCCGTTGCCGCAGAACACAATGTGAGGTACCTGTTCGAGGCCAGCGTCGGCGGCGGGATCCCTGTTATCGGCCCGCT
>JAISZF010000122.1 GCA_031269415.1 Clostridiales bacterium | reverse complement strand
CCCGTTAGCCGCGCAGTAAGCCGCGCCCGTTCCGCTTGCCCCAGTCGGAGCCGCTCCGCCCAGACGGACGCCTTTGGCTCCCGATCCGTTAATGTTAATCGTCGGGCTGTTGGCGGTATTGCCGGCTGTGTATTTTATAACGAAAAGCTGCGGCGCGGTTAATGTGTACCCGGTAATTGTAACCACTTTCGCCGCTGTGGCCGCCTTCGTGGCGCACGTCGCCGATATAGCGGGGAAAATGGTTTCATACGTTCCCGTCTCTGTTTTCACTTTCATGTCCAAAGGCACTTCAATCACCTCATAAAAATTTCATGGCGCGCTCCCGCCGCCTGAAAAGCGGGTATTATTTCTTATTCGCTTATAGGTTTAAACCACAAACCGCCTTCCGGCTGATCAGTGGGTTCTGTGGTGCTTATTGCCACCATTGGGCCAAGTTGGATAGGCGTACCATTGTATTGTGGAGCGCCATCAACCTCGGAAATTTTGTCAAGCGTGGCTTTGTTACTGTGGATATGATCGTCAAGTACAGCCTGATCAATCGCGGCGGAGCTGGAAGACGGACGCCCGGAAATTGCGGACCAAACAAGATTAAGGTCGATAGACTCGCCCTCGGCGGTCTTTAGCCAGTCCTCGCCGTCCCACAAGTATTTAGCCCATCCGGCGGTTACAGTGGGATCGTCGCTGGCGTCTTTAACGAGTACCACCACACCGACAGCCGGGTTGTCAATGGCGTCGCGTTCGGCGATTGTGTCCACGACGGTCAGGGCGGTAGCACCGCTTACGGCGGTCTCCAGGGCCGTAATCGCCATCTGTACGGTATTGCCGTTCGTCAGGGTAATAATCTCAGCGATAGTCGAAAAATTAAACTTCTTATATGTACCGTCGTGCTGCTTTACCAGAAAATCAGTATTCAGTGTATCGTAAGGCATGTAAAACCCCCAAATTAATTATTTCGCCGTCAGGCGCGGCGATTTGGTTAATCCCACCGCCAGGCGGCGGGAGCGCGCCATGAAAGATATTCAGTTATCGATTATTTTAAAAAATATTGTCGAGCCGTCCGGTGCCTCGCCAATTCCCACCGTGGCGTAGTTTCTTTCACGTAAAGTATCATTAATAATTTCCAGTATGTCCGGCGTGTTTTCCAAGTCGTCATAGTCTCCTGAAAAAGCGGCGGGAGAGAAATCATTCCTATGAAGGTGTATCAATTCGTTGTTAATATGCTCTTCTACGGAAATCCCTTGAATTTCGTCAAAGACGCCGGAAGAGGAAATGCGCTTTTTCTCAAAGCCGCTGCCTTTTTTAACAACCAGATGAGAAGATTTTGTCATACCAGCCTTCTTACTCCGCGAATTCTACTGATATTAATTCGCGCGCGAAATCAAAGTTACAAACAAATCCCCGTTCTCCCGCCTCGGGCACAACGTATTCCTTCATCAACTGATTTTTGATGATTTCGACTTCTTTATATTTTTTCAGGTATCGCTCCAACAGTATCTCGTATTCCGCCGAGGGCTGCTTAAACTCACTGTCGCCGGTAAACTGGCGCATAATGGCGGTCAGCCCGTTAAGCTCATATTGGTTCTTCTCCAGCAAAAGCATTTGATCCTCGTTCACCCGTATAATCATTTTTCAGCCTCCCTAAGTTTTGTCCAATAGTATTCATTCGCCTTTACCCGCGCCTTGTGCATCCCGCAAATAAACGTGGCGCGTTTGTTCGGCGTGCCAAAACAATCATAGTTGTATCCGCTGCACCACGCGCAGCCGGACGCCACAGGGCAGTTAAAGCACTCGTCCGCAGACTGCGAGCGGCGGGTAATCGCGTTCAATTCCTGTATTGTCCGCTGTTCGGTAATGCCGTCACACACATTGCCAATCCTCAATTCCGGCTGATTTGCCAGGCAATAGCGCATATACCTTATACAAGGGTATAGGCCGCCGTCCGTGCCGACAGCCAGCATAAGCCCCGTGCCGCCGCACCAGTTATTATTATCCTCCGGCGTCAAAGGCAGCCCTATCCGCTCGCTGAAAAGTGAGATATCACATGATTCATAATGTCTGTCTTCTATAAGCCAATCAGCGAGCTTTATTAATTCGGAGTAAAACAGTTCGGCGTCCTTCGGTTTCCAAACGTTTTCAAACACAACGTTCGCGTTTACGGCGGTAAGCCCCAGGCTCACCAGATAAGGAATATTCGCGGATAAATACCGCAGATTTTCCGGCGCTATAGTAACCTTTGTGGAGTTTAAGCCTATTTCCTTTACCGCGCGCCTCACGTTTGCCTCCACCACCCCGTGGCTGCCTGTTCCGTCATGAAACACGCGGCAGGCGTCATGCAATTCTTTATCCCCGTCAATGCTGATAGTTACAGACAGCCGGCCTTTGTTTTTGCGTATGAATTTCTGAACGGCAGCGTCGTGATAGAGAGTCCCGTTTGTCGACATACTGAACATATAATTTTGAAACTGATGGTTCTGTTTATAAACCTGGTATTTAAAATAATCGCATATGTAATCGATTAAATCTATTTGCAGCAGAGGCTCGCCGCCGATAAAATCCAGCACTAAAGCGCGCGCGCCCCCGTCGGGGTCCAGGTATTTTCTAATCGATGAATTGGAGAGTATTTGATCAACGACCCGTCTGCCCGTTTCCCTCGTCATTACTTTACCGGAGCCTTTGCTGGACTCATAACAATATGAACAATTCAGGTTGCAGCTTTCCGTAACGACAATATCTATTGTTCTCGCCGCGTATTTCGGCGACCGTTGAAACAATTCGCCATCGCCGTCTAAATATTTGGCGAAGCGCTCTGAAAATTCCTGCTTTGTACGCATCTCAATCCTCATTTTGAATTTCTTTTATGCGTCTCATCGTTTCGTTTATCTTTTCCTGATCGTATTGCCTGGATGTTAATCTCTTTTGCAAAACGAACGCCAGCACATTTAATTTTTCGTCTTTTGTCCGCGCGAACGTCAGTACTTTCTCAAATTCCTCAATGTTGATGTTTTTTTTTTGCGTTAGAATGAAAAAAGACGCCTCATAGTTGGCTTTATTTTCGTCCTGATATATCAATTTGAGAATATCCACAAGCGGTACGCTTTGGTCAGTCAAATATTTGGATTGCGCGGCGGCTTTTATCGTCTGTTTATCATCATCCCTGAACAGGTTTTCGTATTCCTTATAGATCTCCGTGAATAAGCCAATATCAGCGGCGCTGCTGATTAATTCGGAAATCGCCATTGTTTTTTCAAGAAACGTGTTTTCAATCATAAATACTACCTTCCCGTATTTTTATCATTAGCCCGACGCTGAGCATCCGTACACACAGGTAGTTGTACAATACCCTTCGCAATCGTCCCTGCATCCGCTGTCACATTTTGCGGAACACGAGCCCACCCCGCACCCGCCGGGGCAATTGTAGCTGCAAGCCTCCGCGCAGTTGGCCGAGCAGCTCCCGCCGCACATCAGTCCGCATCTTCCGGTACATCCGCCGTCGCAGCCGCTGGAACAATTCAGTGTACAAAACGAGGTACACGTACCGCTGCAGTCGCCGGTGCAGGTCGTCGAGCAGCCGCCCGAACAAGTCCCCGTACACGAGCTGCCGCTTCCGCACTGCGTCACGCAAGCCCCGACACAGCCGCTGGAGCAGTCGCTATTCGAAGTGGAAGCTAAGTCTTTAGCCTCATGCGCGGTTATCCAGCCATCCGCCTGAATAACGTGGGATTCCTTTACGAGTGTATTGTCTGGCAGCGCGTCAGATGGATTCAGATCAGGAAAGAACTCATTCTCATTAATAATGTGGACATCTTTGGCGATTTTCTCGTAATGCTCTTTTTTAATCATCTGCCCGGCGGCAGCGGGCTGCGTATATTGGTTATTCCCACTGGCCATACCGCGCCGCGCCAGTTCAGCCGCTATACGGTTCTTCAACGCCAGAAATTCCTCGCGTATTATCTTGTCACTCTGTATATTCGTCGCCATTAACTCATCACTACCAACATAGGTATTCTGTCAACCCTTTCGCCGTCATGCGGCGCTAATGCCTTGCCAATTATAGGAATTCCATAATATCGGACTAATGAGGATTGAGCTATGCCACTAACGCTGGACAACACCAGCGGATCTCCCGGTCTTACCTTTCCAACGACTTTTACGTTTACGCGTCCCGTCAAGGCTACCGCGGCGTATTTTTCAGGGTTATTTTCATCCCCACCTAATAAAAAACCATAAGTGTCTGAACAAACGCCTATAATCATTTCATCGCACCGCGCGGCCTTATGGACGGAGTCGGTCGCCCAGTAATAAGCTAACACGTCCCCCGGTTCTATATCATTGTCGCCGCGTGTAAAAAGTTCCGCCAGATCATTATATTTAGCGCGCGCCACAATACCGTTCGTGTCAATTATCGTTGTCCCATTGTGCTGGAGAGTGTAGCCAGACTGTATATTGACTGTTCTAGTTGTGAGCGTACCAGTCAGGGTATCGCCGGTGATATCGACCTTACCATCATTGAGCGTCTTGCCCTGCGCGGCGGATA
>JAISZF010000067.1 GCA_031269415.1 Clostridiales bacterium | reverse complement strand
TACAAGCGGCAAACCAATTTTTTTTAGCGTCCTCTATCATTGAAAGACCATTTTCTATTGTGTCAGCACAAGTAATACATCCCCGTAATTCGGGGCAAGACAAAGCATAGCCGCCCTCTTGTTTATCCTCTATGACTTCTATTCTGTAATTCAATCCCATGTAATAATTCAAGTCTTTATTCACAATTATTCAACCTCACTTTCATATTCTATAACCGCTTCCCTAACTAATTCAATGTAAGCCTTGTTTATAGGCGTTGCTTTTGGTATGGTTATGGGCAACTTGCCTTTTTTTCTAAAAGTGTAATGACTACTGCCGCCTTTTGGCTGATCTTATTTGTAGCCTATCTTGTACAATGCTTTTGATAATTCCTCAAAGCGTAAATTTCTATTCGCCCTTAATATCTCATTCAGCAATTTGTCCCATTGGCTCAATAATATCACCTCTATTACACGTTATAGCATGGTGTCATATATGGTGTCAATACTATTTTATGAAAATTCACGAAAAATTATCACACCTAAACAAAAAGTGAAGCGCAACGCAAGCCCAGAACAATTTAACGCTGCTCTGGGCTTGTAATAAATTCTGTATATGATAGTCCGCCACGCGGATCAGGCACTCGACGGCTCAGCACTCTACCGCCATAATTCGGAGGAACAACCCCCGGGTTAAAAACGCTCTCAAATCCGCCTCCGGTAAATTCCAATACCTCATTACCGCGGACCTCGAACGGGATCTCACCCCCACCGTTTATAACAACACTTCCTGACACAGTTGAATATGAAGCGCCAACTAAGCGGCGCAACGCGCCCGTTCTATCAGTAACCACGCGAACGCCCAAGGGGAACCCGTAAAGCGGTTCGCCGTTTTTATAAATAACCGATCCTCTCCCCGTGTTCACCAGCTCAAACATCGCCCCGTCCGCCGAGCGGGCGTAGCCGGTCTCCTCAGCCACGCTCTCCCCGTAATCTATCCCGTAAGGGATAAGCGACGTAAATATAAGCTCATTTTCAGGCGTGGGGAATATACCGCAAAAACGCTCCAAATAGTCCAACACGCAGAGCATTGTGGGCGAATAGTTTTCCCGGTACCCTTCCGCGCCGACCCACGCGTTCAAACTTCCGGCAAATCGCGTAAATCTGGACAGCGCCGTGATTATCGGATGCATAATCCACGTCAGTTCCACAAACCGCCGGTGATAGTCAAACGCGCGCGGCAGGCGCGTTTCGGTAAGAAAACTCACCTGCCCCGCCCAACTGTTGTATTCAATGAACGGGCTGAAACCCGGTTCATCTATGGCGACAGTCGTGATGGGATAACGCGGGAAGTATTTCTTTGTATTCAGGAAATATCTGTTAAGCGCGTCCTCAAACATTTCGTCCGTGCCGGCCTCGGCGGCGTAAACCCTAATGAGGTTATCCGTCTGTACGCGGACAAATCTGCCCAGCTTATCACAGTCGTAGAAATAATGATCCTTCTCATCGTAACAGTATTTCATCAGGCTCTTGAGGCTTCCCTCGGCCTTGTTTTCCCATTCCCGCCCCGAAAGGCCCAGTTCTTCCGCCATTTTAGCCAAATATTTTCTCTGGCAGTATACGTTGGCGGTCATATCCGGCGCTAAAAATGGCAATATAGGCGAATTAGGATCGTACCGCGCCGGGTCGTTCATGTAGGGCGTGTCCGGCGCGTGCCAGAAACGCGGCGACGCGTCGCAGCCTGTGTCAAACGCGCAAAAAGCCTCGACGCAGCCCGTACCGCGCGTATTCCGGTATGTTTCAAGCCATTTGTCATTATCTGCGATAGCCTCATACATCTTTTTCAGAAAAGCCTTGTCGCGATCAGTTACATAATTGTCCCATACGCTCCTGGCCAGCGGCGTCACCATTTGCACTTGGCGGTACGCGGGCCCGGACGCCGTTATTTTATATGGAATCAGCCCGTCCGCGCGCTTGTGATCCGCGAAGAGTTCCATAGTGGAACGCGCGGTTTCCGGGCAGAAGCGCGAAAACAGCTCCGCGCTGATCGTACCCGTGCTTTCCAGCCACATGCCGATGAAGTCCGCGCCCTCCAGCAGCATAGGCCCGCCGGAGGGCGCGGCCGCCACACAGTTCATAAGGTCGCGCACAGCCCGATAATAGACGTTCTCGATCTTAGGATGTGAAGAAACGAATTTCACGCCCAAATCAATAAATTCCCCCAGGGCATTATCTGGGAAACCGTCCCGAACAGTGCCAGCCCGCGTTTTGACGTCCGTTTCGCGGAGCCTCTCTAGGATGCCGCTCATAAGTATTTATGCCACGGTTCGGGCAAGTACTCGCGCTGCGCCTTAAGCATACTCACATAGAGTTTTTCCGCGTCCGCGAGGTTTACTCCCCTCATGGCCGGATCGTTTACGAATGTTGAGAAACCCAGCTTATAATCGTGGGTTAAACCCGCTTTAAGCGTATTTTCCTGATTATATACATGTTCGGCGACAAGCGGCAGCAGGTTCCCCGGCAAAGCTCCGGCTAGCACCGGCCTTATTTCCCCCTTGCGAAAGACCGCGTTGGTTTCAACCACAGCCCCAATCGGAAGGTTTTCGATCTGACCCTTATTAGGCAGGTTCACATTGCTGACGAGATCGCCTAAGCCCAGCAGGGCTTTTATCAGCATATGACCCTCTTCGCCTGACGGCTCTATCTCAATGGGCGTTTCGCCGCTTACAAGGGCCTCGCTCTTCGCCAGCCGTTTTTCCAAGTCCGCCAAGCGCCATTTTACCGAGGTAAGCCCGAACTTCCACTCATTTACGGTTTCGGGAGAAGTCAAGTAAACGTTTGGCGTGAACTCCGCCAGATGTCTGTCGCCGGCGGCGGCTATAAGCCCGTACCTTCGGAAGAGATCGAACTTGACCCTGTGAGCGCACTCAAACGAATTATTCATCCAGTTATCGTCTTTTTCGGCGAAACCCGTTTCATAGTATTTATCAATAAACTCCTCATAGAGCGGAAATAGATCCGTCCCCTTATATGAGGCGCTGTCAAACCAGGTAAAATGATTTATCCCGCTGACATTCACCTTGATTTCCTGACGGGATACACCTGTAACGCCGCGTAAATCCGTCAGCATATCGGCCAGCAGCTTTTGCGTGCCGAATACCTCGTGACAGCAGCCAAACGCCCTGATCCCCGGAAAGACCTCATAAAGTGTCCTCACGCAGACGCTCATCGGGTTGGTGTAATTAATAACCCAGGCGTTCGGGGAATAATCGCGTATTGCCTCGGCGATCTCAACATACATGGGGATAGTCCGCATCGCCCGCATGAACCCACCGGGGCCCACCGTATCCCCCACAGACTGCCATACCCCGTATTGTTCAGGCGCGTGTACGTCGCTTTCCATTTTCTTGAAGGTAGCGGGCAGGATAGATATAACCACAATATCCGCGCCGGTAAGGGCTTCCTTCAACGAATCGGCGGTTTCATACGCCCATTTTGACGCCGCGTCGGGAAGCGCCGAGATCTTCTCCCCAATAACGGCGTTATTTTGCGCGGCTTTTTTATCAATGTCGTAAAGCCTTACCACGCCCTCCATTTGACTGTCGGCGGCCAGATCCATCATAAAGCCCCACGCCCAGCCGCGTGAGCCTCCGCCGATATAAGCGGCGTTAATGCCTTTGACGGCGTTATCTGCGTATCTCAATTAATCACCATTCCTTTATAAAGCGCCGCGTAAGCAAAGCATTGCTTACGCGGCGCGGTTCTTACGGACGGCATGGAATATGAGCGCTCGGATTCATTTATTTCTGCGCGAGTCTCTCAATAAGCGCCAATATATCTTTACCGCCTTGCTCTACTGTCGAGGTTCCAAATCCGACATTCTGGCCGATTAGCAGGAGTTCGTTCACAAACTCCTGATCGTTCGGCAGGTTGGGATCCTGCGGAATGGCGCGATCGGCCACCGCGTCATATATGCGGTAGACAGCCGCGTCCAGTTCGGTGGCGTTGGCGGAGATCGCCTGACGCACAACCGGAGAGCACGGGACTCCGCGGTTTGTGCCGAGGATCGCGCCGGCTTTGGGGCTGGTTACAAAGAAGTTGGCGAACAGAACCGCCGCTTCAAGGTTTGCGCTGTCTTTATTTACGCCTATGTACTGGCTCATTTGGATAGCGTAAGATTTTTCTCCGCCAGAGGGCAGGGTTACGGCCCCCAGCGTATCCGTCATCGCGGCTTGATACCCAGCTACCTGATTGCTCCAAAGCATCCCTATGGCGGCTTTGCCGGCTACAATAGCCGAAGTGTCGGCGCCGGTTTCGGCGTATGTGGCGGTGGTGTCCGCATCGGGCGCGAGACCCGCCGCGCGCCAATCAGCCCACAGTTGCAGCCATTTTGTCAGGTTTTCCTCCGTGGCGTAAGATTTCCCGCCGTCGTTGGACGTCCAGAGGGGAGTGCCCTCCTGCCTCAGATAGTAGCTTAAATAATTGGCCTGGTTTGTACTGTTATCCACAAACGGGAACACGCCCGCGGGCAGTTTATCCTTGAGTTCTTCCCCGTAAGCCTTGAGTTCATCCCATGACATGTTGTCGCTAGGCAGGGCAACGCCCGCGGCTTCGATCATGGTCTTGTTGTATGCCAGAACCAGCGTGTTCGTGCCCAAACTCACGACATACAAATTCCCGTCCAGAGTGGCGGGTATCAACGCCGTTTGGTCGAACAGGTCATGTGAGTCTATCAACAGTTGGCTGCCGATATAATCATTCAGGGATAATAAATATTGCTGATAATCCGGGTAATTTCCGCCGAATTGAATGAGGTCGGGCGCGTTGCCGCCTTGAATCTGTGTGTCCACGATCTGGAAATGATCGGATGTACCGCCGTTTGGCTCGCCTTTTACCGTTATCTCAGGATAAGCCTGATGGAAAAGGTCTATCACCTTGTTCGTGATCTCGGCGCGTTCATCGTTGCCCCACCATCCGAACCGCAGTTCGACCTCCCCGCCGGTATACGCGGGCAACCCGTCCGTCCTTTCCGCTGGCGCGGCTGATGTTTCAGCCGGGGGCGCTTCGGACGTCTCCGCTGGAGCTTCTGATGTTGCCGCCGGCGCTTCTGATGTTTCGGCGGGCGCCGCCGAGACGGCTTCAGACTGCGTGGCGTTCCCCGCGGAGGCTCCGCACGCGGTCAGCCCGAAAGCCAGGCATGCCGCCAATGATAACGCTATAATCCTCTTCATATTTCTCCTCCTATAAATTATGGGGTCCGAAAATCGGTTACCCCTTGATGCCGGATGTGGCAATGCCCTGCACAAAATATTTCTGAAGCGAGAAAAACAGTATAAAACTGGGAACCATCGCCAATGTGGACATCGCCATAGCGCCGCCCCAATTGGACACCGCGCCGGAATCGCCGATAAAGGTGCGCAGCGCCCTGGATACGGTAAATGTCGCCGGCGAAGTCAGATAAAGCAACTGATTGAAGAAATCGTCCCAAGTCCACAAAAACGTAAATAAGGCGGTTGTAACCAACGCCGGTTTAGCCAGCGGAATTATTATACGGACAAATATGCCAGCCAGCCCGCAGCCGTCAATGATCGCCGCTTCGTCCAGATCCCTTGGCAGGCTCCGGATAAACTGCACGAGCAGGAACACGAAAAACGCGTCCGTCGCCAAAAACTTAGGCGCTATAATCGGCAGATACGTGCCTACCCAGCCGAAGCCATTAAACATAATATAACGGGGAACCAGCGTCACATGGGCGGGAAGCATCAGCGTGGTCATCATAATCGCGAACCAAAAGCCCTTCCCCGCGAATTTAAGCCGACCGAACGCGTAAGCCGCCGTGCTGCACGAGAACAGGTTAGCGGCAATGGCGGCGGCGCACATCAGCAGCGAATTCAGGAAGAATTTTGCGAAGGACACGCCGGAATAGCCCTTCCAGCCGCTGATATAGTTCTCTATGGTGAGCGCTTTCGGGATAATCCCGGTGTCGCTGAATATCATATTATTGGGCTTAAAGGAGCTGACAATCATCCAGATAACCGGATAAAGCATGGCGAAGCCCAATATGGCGATAAACGCGTGAGTAAGCGTAAGCCTGAAAAAAGTTTTAGATTTCATGCGCTATTCCCCGCTTCCATAAGTAACCCAGACATCTGACGAACGGAACACAATACCAGTAATCACGCCGATAATGAGCAGGAGTACCCAGGCCATAGCCGAGGCGTAGCCCATTTCGTGATAAGTCCAGCCCTTTAAATATAGATGCAGCGTGTAGAACAAGGTTGAGTTAAGCACGCCGCCCTTGCCGCCGCCTATTATGTAAGCCTGCGTGAAAGCCTGAAACGCTGAGATCATCTGCATTACCAAGTTAAAGAGTATAACAGGGGTAAGCGCCGGTAGAGTGATGGAGAAGAACTTCCGGAAATTATTCGCGCCGTCTACCGAAGCCGCTTCATAGTACTCGTCTGGGATCTGTTTCAGCCCCGCCAGGAAGATGATCATTGACGAGCCGAACTGCCATACCGTAAGCAAAACCAGCGTGCCCAGCGAGTAATTGGGGTTTGTGATCCAGCCGGGCAGATCCGTGAAACCCACGGTCTCCAATATACCGTTTATTAATCCGTCCTTTTCAAACAGCTTTCGCCAGAGGACGGCGATAGCCACGGAACCTCCCAGCAGTGTGGGTATGTAATACACCGCGCGGTAAAACGACATCAGCCGCAGCTTCTGATTCATCAGCATGGCGACCAATAGCGCGAAAATCAACTTAAGCGGGACAGACACGAACACATATGTAAACGTGACGGAAAGCGATTTCAAATAATACGGATCAACCCGGAGGACTTTACCGGATGACGCGCTGAATTCGGAAACGCCGAAAAGCTGCCCAAACATGCTGATGTAATTGCCGAAACCAACCCATGACGTGGAATCGGGCTTGGTAAAATCATAATCCGTGAAGCCCAGGTACAGTGAGGAAAACATCGGGTAAACCGTCAGCACCAGGAAACCAAGCAGCCACGGCAGCAAAAACATATACGGAACCGCGTTCGCTCGTAAGAATTTGGAAACACGGCGAGGCATGCGCATCCCCCCTATAGAATATGTAACTCGTTACAATTAAAATATCTCATTTATTTAGATTTGTCAAGATAAATATTTTTAATTTTATAAGTTGTTGTTTAATGTACTTAAACGCCTACGCGTCAGATTCTATGATAGTGCATATATACCATCATCGGAATAATTTTATAAAACGCGTTGTAAACTGTTTATGTAACTAATTTATCAATCCGTCGTAAAATCCAATGACCGCCGCTCAACCGGCTTGCGGCAAGACGGAAATCGTGCTATTTTATATTCAAATATAGATTCGAGAGGCAGCGATATGAACATACACGGTATAGCGGAGAAAGCGGGCGTTTCCGTAGCCACGGTATCGCGGGTAATAAACAATAACCCCAGCGTGAGTCATACGACCAGGGAAAAAATTCTGGCCGTCATGCGTGACGAGGGCTACACGCCCAACGCGTTCGCGCGAGGGCTGGGGCTTAACTCCATGCGTATGGTGGGGATACTGTGCCGCGACGTAGCTAATCTATTTTACGGTCAGGCGGTTTCCTTATTGGAGCGCAGTTTGCGCGCCAAGGGCTATAACACGATTCTTTGCTGCAGCGGGCTGGAGCTTGAGTCCAAGAAGAATTGCCTGAATCTGCTGCTGCAAAAAAAAGTGGACGCCATAATCCTGGTCGGCTCGGCCTTGATTGAAAAAACGGACAATTCCCACCTGCATGACGCGGCGGCGCGGGTTCCGCTGTTTTTGATAAATTCGTATATCAATATCGCGAACACTTACTGCGTACTCTGCGACGAGGCGGAGGCCATGAGCGCCAATGTTCGGTATATGTCGCGAAGCGGGATAAAAGATATTCTCTACCTGCACGATATGGTAGACTGGGCTTGGGCCGGAACAGAGAAACTGAACGGGATAAAACGCGGCTTGAGTGAGAACGGCATTCCGGAAAATCCTGAATTGGTTCAGGCGGTGAGCCATGGCATAGAACCCGCGAAGGAGAGAGTGTCGCGGTTAATCGAAAACTCCGTGAATTTCGGCGGTATAATCGCCTCCGAGGATATTCTGGCGGTCGGCGCGCAGAAAGCCCTTTTGGAACGCGGCCTGAATCTGCCTATCATCGGTTTTAATAATTCACTGATAGCTCAGTGTGTAAGCCCGGCTCTGACCAGCGTTGACAATATGTTACAGACGATTTGCCCAGTGACGGTGAATATGCTTTATGATACACTTGAGGGAGGAAAAGCGCCGTCGAAGGTATTGGTGGCGGCGGATTTGGTTGAGAGGGAAACGTTCAGGCGAAGCGGCGCTTAAGCGAGGAGCGGAGGCAACTGTACTCGCTTGAACAACGAAAGAGCGCGGCAGATGTTCCCTTGCCGCGCTTTGCTATTTGTAAAGTCTTATTTATGTTTGTCAGTATATTCATTTAGGTTCTGATACTCGGCGAGTTCCGTCAACTGAAACGACTTTGAATCCATACCGCTTGATAATCGAAGCGGACTGTATCCGCGTGAGCGTCGCGATCGGAATCAAAGTAGTAATTGAACATAGTTGTTTCCAGATAGATCCTTTGCGTCCGCAACGTTTTCGCCTCACTTTCAAATTGTACATATTAACTGGATTTTAATATATCGATACCTCGGGGACGACATCCTCGGCTTCCGGGCTGACAACCGGAACTAATGTCTCGGTGGGCGTGGGCGTCCGGGTTATTGTGGGCGCGAGGGTTGCGGTCGGTTCCGGCGTAATGGTTGGGCTTGCCGTCGCGTCAATCACCCGACGCGGTTCATTCCCCATCAACCGATCGAACGCGTACCCCCATCCGCCTTGCACCGCCGTCAGCGCCAGCAGCGCCCCGCAGAGAAACAGCAGCAGGCATATATGCCGTACAAACGCGCAGTTTCTAAACGCCACCCCAAAGTTATGCGCCTCTCGCGGCAGCGCGCCGCGCCTTGCCGCCTTGCGGGCGGCTTTTTTTCCCTGCGAGCCGGTCAGCAGAGCGTTAATCCTGGGATAGCGATTCGCCGGATCCTTAGGCCAAAATTCATTGGCGTTACGCGCTACGCTCAGATATTTATCCAGAGCCAGCCTTTCCAACTCCGCGTTTTCAGACGTTTTAGAGGAATAAAACCTCAGCCAGTCCTCCAAGGTGGGCAGATCCCTCACAAATATCAGATCGTGTTCCATTTGAAGCGCGATTTCCGCCTCACGCGCGTTTTCAGGCGTTTCCGGCGTCCCCTCGGCTTGTGTTTCAGCGACCGGCGTGCTTTCGCCGGTCGAGCGAACCGCTTCATCGGCTTTCCCCTGATCGCGATCCAGCCCCAACTGTTTGGTTATCCGCGCGAAACTCGCGGGCGTTTCAGTCTGAAGCCGCCGCAGTATGTATTCCCCGTCCCGCTGGTGGCCTTGGGTTTTCACGTACCTTAATATAATATCCTCCAAGACGGGCATACAGAAATCCGACCTGCTGTTTTTACAGAAACCCGCGAACGCGTTTAAGCCTTCCTCCGGGCGTTTAACGCCGAACGCGAGGTAAAAGCTCAACAAATCCTGAATTAACGGTAAGGTATTAAATGACGACTGCCGATGATTGAGAATTTCCGCGAAGGATCTGGGCATGTTCAGCGCGCCGCCGCCGCGAAGTATTTCGGCGATATACGCCGCCGCGAATGACAAACCCGCGGGAGGTTTCTCGTCGTCTATATATCTTATCGCGCTTTGCATAGAGTCATAATATGGGAACCTGACCGCTATACGGCTGCTTATCTGGGGGAACGCCGATGTATGAATCCCCGGAAATCTAAGAAGTATTTCGGTGGGCAGAGCCTTTATTAACCGGGCCAGGATCAATCTGGCGGCCATTTCGGGTTGTTCGCGCGGCTTACCGAACCTCCACGTGCTTTGATACCCCGAGAAGAGCGCGTCTAGCATTTCCTCCCAATTCAGGGCAGCCAGACTTTCAAGCCGAACGCCGCTGATTATCGGCGGGGCGTCGTCTGACAAACGTTGGGGGACCTGAGCCGGGTTTGTATAGAATATAGTGCCGGTTAAGAAACGCTCGGCGTTTTGCTTAACGGAAGCAAACGAGTCTTCGTCGAGTACCAGGTTATGGTGTATGTACGAGGGGCGCTCGGCGGGAAACGGGGCGGACTGACCTATCACAAACAGTTTCTCGTCGCGCAGCGGATAAAAAACCAGTCCCTTTTCATCCTTGCCGCGGGTTTCATGGAACAGACTGATTTCCTCCAGAATAGATTGATATTTAATCAGTCCCGGCGAGATCCGCAGGGTACTCCAGCCGATGTCCGACGTGTTCGTGAAGATGTGCTGCGCAATCATGCTTTATCGCCCCGAATCTCTCTCCGCAGCCTTCGTATCAAGTCCCATATGCCGCGCCGTTCCTCAGCGGGCGTGTCTTTGGGTTTGAGATCGTCCATCAGGCCGGATGGGTTTATTGTCTCAATAATCCATAGCAGCAACAAAAGGCATGAAATAGTCACGCTGTTATCAAAGTCCGTTTTGCGGCTGAACCTTCCGTTTGAGATCATAAAACACGGCAGGGTATATGTACGCCTCTTCAAGCTCTCTTCCAGCCGTCTGAAGCTGCTGTTATCCTCATTCTTCATGAACGCCTGCCCTCTGGAGAGCAGTTGGCTCCAATCGCGCCGAATATCCGAATCGCGAATCTTAGGCGGGTCGGGTTGAAAAACAGGATCGTCTTTGCCAAACAACACCGAATCGCCTGATTTATCCTCAACTGTATAGAAGTCAAAATGTTTGACATAGTACTCTATCAGATCTAATTTAGTATACACGACGGCTAATGTCAGATTGTCTTTTAGTTCCTGACGGATATGGTTCATGTCGGAACAGAACTTCTCGACGGTATCCTCAAACGAATTTTTTTGGCTCAAATAGACATGCCCGCTCCGCGAGCTTTCTATAATATCCTTGAGTTCTTTGGAATAATAGAGATCGATATCCGGCGCCTTGGAAAAATCGGTCTTTTGGTTCTCCAGATTTTCCAGCTTGCGCAAGAAATTACGCGTGCGCGTAGGATCACTGAACAGCAGCACTATATTTGACTTTATAATCCTGGTGTGCAAAGCCAATCGCCTTTCCAGGCTGGTTTCCGTAAGCATTCGCTCGCCGGGCGTATCCTGAAGCACAAGGCACGCGGATTTAGACTCGCCGTTACGATCATCCCATGATAGAAGAAAAGTATAGAAATTATCCTCATTGTCCAGTATATCTTGCGTAGGCTCTATTGAACCCTTCCTGATACTCGATTCCCTCTGGGCGTCCGTCCTCTCTATGGGCATGAGCGTAAACCCGCTGTCCTCAAACGCCTCCTGGCACTTTCTGATAATTACGTTCACAAACTGCGATTTACCTATATATCGTATACCAAAAACACTGACCAGATACATATCCTTTTTTCCGGCGTTTGTGTTCAGCGGTTTTAAGCAATGCGGACAGATGAGCTTATCATAGGTAATTCTGCGCTCTTTCTTGTATTCGTCCGTAAAACTGACCGTAAAATCGGCCAGGGTATCGTCCTCCACTCGTCTCAATGGCCCCCACTCGATCTGATCGTCCGGCCAAGGCTCTATAATCGTAAAATATGGCAAAGAAGCGCCGCCGCTTTCACTCGACCGCATAATATCCTCTTTGATGAGATTCGCCAATTCGGAATACTTTTCTCTGTTAACCTCGATAATTCTTCGCAGCGTGTCAATATTTGCCGACGTGTTGTCGCCGCCCTGAGCTTGAAGCATGGGTTTATCAATCTTCTTCATACAGTAAAAACATCCGAAAACACCTTTGGGAAATACGGGCCGCATTGATCCACCTCCATCTCATTGATAACAAGATAAAGTGTATCATATTATAAGATATTTTAACACCTAGGCGCGCCCCATTTTATGAGCGCGCTTATATTGATACATGCGTTCGTCTGCAATAGCCAGCAACTCGCTGGCGGACATGATATTTTGCGGGGTCACCTCAACAACGCCGTAACTCATGCTGGTATAGTATGGGCACTCGCTGCTTTCTCCCTTTCTGATCAGCCGGTTCCGCAGCGCTTCCAACTGTTCTTCCGAGTCCTCTTTCGTCCAGCCCAGCTCCAGCAGCATGAACTCATCGCCGCCAATGCGGCAGACCGTAATATCAGGCGAAAATAATTTCAATAGAGACGACACTAAGTTAATATATTTATCGCCCTCCAAATGTCCGTATTTATCATTCACATACTTCAGATTATCCATATCGGCGAAACACAGAGCAAACGTCTCTTTCGCCGCCAGCCATCTGTTGAGCAGTCGCATGCCGTAGTCGCGGTTGAAAAGTTTGGTCAGCGAATCATAATTCGCGGCATACTCCAGTTCCTTCATGAACTCACGCCGCTTGCTGTCGTCCGTAAGCATAAATACCACCGAGGGGCTCTCACGCCAGACCACGGGCCGTTGCATCACCGTAAAGTACTGTGTGTACTGTTCGTGCGCCAATTCAAGTTCACTGTAGTCCAAATCGCTCTCCGTGCCCGATTCGGCTGCTTTTTTATCCAGCCACTCTTTGAGCGGAGGGATAAGTTCTTCCGTCTGCAGAAGTTTAATAACCGGATAATTGAAGAAAAGCCATTTATTCGTTTCCCGCTCTATAACGACCAGCCACTGCGAGTTTTCTTTTGTGACGGTTTCAAAGAGATCGTTGCATTGCTGCAGAGCGACGGTTTTTTGGCGTGAGATTTCAATCTCCTCCATTATTCGGCGCCGCCGCTCATCGAGCTGTCGGGTCATAGAGTTGAACGCATCCGCGAAATCGCCCAGATAATCCACCTTCTGGCTGTAATCGCCGCTGGCGACCTGCTGTGTCTGCCAGGATAGGTGTTTCAATGTGGAGTGGAGCGTTTTCAGCGGAGCGGCCATCTCGTTGTCGTATGAAGGGAATTTGACGTTCAAATCGCCTGCCGCCAAGGCCTTCGTGAACGTCCTTATCTCGTTTATACATTTCGTGAAAAACATCAAGCCTTCGCCCAGTTCGCGAAAACCCTCCGGCAGATCGCTTATTATTAATTTGGCTCTTGACGGATGATATAAAACGTTGCGCAGATATTCAAAAAGATATTTGGCGGTTGGATCCACATCACACCATCCTTAATAACTATAGGCGAGACTTATCGATTGTCCCCTTAAATCGGCAGAGCCTGTCGCCGTTGGCCCAGCAGTCAATTTCCTGAACAGAATATTTCTTCCCGGTATACGCTTCCAAAATACCCGCTATAAACCCCTCGTCATACGTGCAAACCGTTTCATTCGTAATGGGCAGGCCGCTGCAGTCCAGATCCTGCCCGACCGTCAGCACAATTGTTTCCGTATTGGGATCAAAGTTTTCCATACGCAATATGCCGACCTTGTATTCCTGAAGTGTTTTCTGCAGACTGGCTATAAAGGTGTTGAAGTCCACGTCCAGGTTCAGCATCTCGGTGGCGAATTGCGATCCGGCGATGAAACCGGCTTTACGGAAGTATACGTTAGCCTGATAATCACCGAAAATGCCGGACAGCACATCCAATAAGGTATATTGCATCAGTCGGTACATCAGCACCGGAACATCCTCGCCGAGATCTCCCCTGCCCGTCTTTATATCGCCTATATTGTCCCAAGAAAATCTGCTGTGTGGCATACGCCGCATAAATACGTTTGACATATAAACCTCCTCATATAGTTGTTGCTAGTATAAGTTATTTTTCCCCCGTTTATTATTACTTATGAAAAAATAAGCGGATTCGGGATAATCCTTTCTTTTGCGTTAAACTGAACCATTGGAAACACTAAGCTTGTAAATCAGCATGTACAAATCATTATCAACGACTGGGGGAATACGCGAACGCGGCGGCGGTCATCCTGGCTCTGCCCCCACCGTAAAATTGAGAGCATTCCGGCGGTTGAGTCTCTCGACGACATATTAAACGTCTCGGGGCTTGACGGAATTATTGTCGGGCCAAACGATCTGTCTTTCAGCATGGGTTGCCCGAACCAATACAACAGGACTGAATTTCAAGAGATGGTAGCCGGAATTATCAAGATGGCCAGAGAGAAAGGAATTTCAGCCGGATGCCACAGCCTCGGTGGGTTACAAATAGTTTCCCAAAGCATATGAAACAATTGTAAAATGTAGTAAAATATAGTTGTAAAATTGGAAAAAATGGGATATAATCATTGCTGAGGGGATGAAGCATGAAAACCGACAGCAAAAAGTA
>JAISZF010000062.1 GCA_031269415.1 Clostridiales bacterium | reverse complement strand
GGATGCTGATGGGAGAACTGACACCCGACAGCGGGATAATTACAAAGCCTAAACAGATGTCTGTCGGGTATCTGCCGCAGTTGGCGGAACTGGATTCCCAAAACAGCCTATATAACGAACTGATACAGGTCTTCGGCAAATTAATGGCAATGGAACAGGAGATGCGCGATTTAGAACGTCGTATGTCTTTTCTGAACGGGGACGGTTTAGAGCGGGCAATGGCGGAATACGACAAGCTAACCCTGCTGTTCGAGGATCAGCGCGGGTATGAATACGAAAGCCGCGTGCGCGGCGTTATAAAGGGTCTGGGGTTTTCGGAGGACGAATGGGAGCAGCCCATATGGCAGTTGTCGGGCGGACAGAAGACACGCGTCGCGCTGGGCAAACTGCTGCTGACGGAGCCGGACCTGCTGTTGCTGGACGAACCGACCAACCATCTGGACATGGAATCTATCGGCTGGCTGGAAGATTATCTGCGCGGATATAAAGCGGCTGTAATTATCGTGTCACATGATCGGTATTTTTTAGATAGGGTTGTCACCAAAGTCATTGAAATAGAAAACAGGAAATCCAAGGTTTACGTCGGCAACTATACATTCTACGCTAGACACAAGACGGAGGATCGTGAGGCCGCCATCAAGCGCTATTTAGATCAACGGAAAGAGATCCGCAGACAGGAAGCCGTCATTGCCCGCCTGAAGTCATTCAACCGTGAAAAATCCATTAAACAGGCTGAAAGCAAGGAAAAGCGGTTGGAGAAGCTGGAACGCGTCGAACGCCCTGAATCGCTGCCGGATAAGATGCGTATAATTCTGACTCCGCGCGTACAGAGCGGCAACGACGTGCTGGACATCGTGGAGGCGTCCAAGAGCTTTTCCGGCGAGATCTTGTTTGAACATGTTACGCTCTCTTTGAAAAAGGGCGATAAGGCGGCGCTGATCGGTCCGAATGGCATTGGCAAAACCACACTGTTCAAGATGATCATGGGTGATGTAATGTATGATAACGGGTATATCAACCGCGGCGTAAATGTGCGGCCCGGTTATTACGATCAGGAGCATGAAAGCCTGAATAACGATAAGAGTATATTCGACGAGATCGCCGACGCTTACCCCAGTATCGGCAACACCGCCATCCGCAATGTGCTGGCAGCGTTCGTGTTCACCGGTGACGATGTGTTTAAGCCCATAAGCGTGCTGAGCGGCGGTGAAAAGAGCAGGGTCGCGCTGGCGAAGATCATGCTGGGCGGTGCGAATCTTCTTATTCTGGATGAGCCTACCAACCATTTGGACATGGCCTCCAAGGAAATACTTGAGGAAGCGCTGCGTGAATATACGGGCACGCTTCTGTACATCTCCCACGACCGCTATTTCGTCAACAATACAGCCACAAGAGTGATTGAACTGAATAAACACGGCGCGGACATATTCGAGGGCAATTACGACTTTTATCTCGAGAAGAAACGTCAGGCGCGGCGTGAGCGAGAGGAAGAGGATATCACCCCAACTCGAGGGCTTTGGATCAGGAAGAAGGATTCAGTATCCGAAGAGCGGAAACGCAAAAATATGATCAATAAAACCGAACTTGAAATAGAAGAGACTGAAAGGCTGCTGGCTGAACTGGAGGAAAAGCTGTCTATGGACGATGTAGGGCGCGACGCGGCCCTAGCGGAGCAATACTTTAACGAAAAGACAGCCGCCGAATCCCGGCTGCTGCGATTATATGAAGCGTGGGATAAACTGTCCGACGACTGAAGGGGATGCGATTGGATAAGGTATATATTACAAGGGGCGTCTGCTCGACGAAGATTCATTTTAACGTTGAAAACGGATTATTACACAAGGTACAGTTCGAAAACGGCTGTTCCGGCAATCTCATAGGAATCGGCAGACTGATCGAGGGGATGCCCGTTGACGAGGCTATCGCCAAACTGAAGGGAATCCCCTGCGGCAGACGGGGCACATCATGCCCGGATCAACTGGCGCGGGCGCTGGAACAATATCAGGCTTTAAACCCGCCGGAATAATCCTGTTCGGCATATTCGCAAAGACCCGCGGGGCCGTATGTGAGCCCTGTATATATTTTTGGCGAGTCATGAGGCGCACTTGCAGATGTCGGCTCGGCGCGCGCCGTGTCTTTCCATCGTTCCAGCAATAATTGAATTAAATATTTCGCGTCATTAACCGCCGGTACATCGTTAGCCACGATGCCGGCGGTTAATTTTTTCTCTATTACCGCGTACATATTGTAGAGATTTAACGAGAGTTCGTATCTAAAATCCAATGCCTCAGCCAATTGGCATACTGTCTGCCTCGCTCGCGGCAAATCGCCGTACTTTATAAATTCCAGAACCAGTTCCAAGCTGATTACAACCAATTCCGATTGGCTTGCCGAGGCAACGCTCCGAGAATACTTCTTTTTCAGGCGTTCAAGATATTTGTTCATTGCAGCAATGAGAGGATCTGCTGCGGTCTTTGATTGGCTTGAGCCAATATCGCTATACCCGCCTGGTATTTGACGTTGTATTGAGTATACTCTGTCATCGCGGCGGCCATGTCCGTATCCTGAATACGGCTTCTGGCGGATTCCATATTGACGCCCGCCGAATCGAGGTTCAATACGGTTTGTTCCAGCCGGTTTTGATACGCTCCGAGCCATGATCGCGTCCGTGTCGTGTCGGCTATTGCCTTGTCCAAAATGTCTATCGCCCTATTCGCGCCCGCGGTAGATTGCAAGTCCAGAACGACCTTCGCCTCACCGCCGGTATACTCAATAAACCCAAGCGTCTCAGCGTCCAGCCTCGGAATAATGACAGGCATATGCTGATTGAAATTAGGGCCGACCTGCAGGTACAGCGAGCCATAATCCTTTACACCGGCGATCATGTCAACCGCCGAGGTGACCGGCGTACCGTCGCTGTAGGGAGGCGGCGCCGCGGCGTCATATGTCCCGTCGCCATATACAAAATCCGCCGCGGAAGGCCCTGTTCCTATCGGATTAAAAAACACCTTGAGCCCAAGTCTCATAAACTGGCCTTTCAAGCTGTTTATGATGATTTGATTTCCGTCTGAACTGACGCCTAAGTTTGAAGTGAACTCCGTGTTGGGCGTACCGTCGGGATTATTATACGTCAAATTGGAGAGCGTCGCGTCCGTGCCTGCTGCCTGAGTATTTATCGACGGCATAGCCGTGCTTGTTAAGTTTATCGTCCGCGAGCTTCCCGCCGTTTTAGTGGCTAAATAGGCCACGCCGCCGCTGTATTTAATCTCCAGTGAAGCCAGATCCGCGGCTTCGCCAAGCTTCCCGCGTATATCGTCCAAGCTGTCGCTTGAGGTTATGCCCACGCTGACTTCATTCAGCATAAACGTTACGTCCGAACCCAGCAAGGCGCTAGGGTCAAGCTTTATCTCCGCCGGCAATCCGGGCGGCGGATCAATGGTATATTCCAGATACCCCGGCGGCGCGGACGGGGCTGTATAGAGTATAGACGCGATGCCGTCCCCCAACGCGCCGCTTGCCGT
>JAISZF010000056.1 GCA_031269415.1 Clostridiales bacterium | reverse complement strand
TTTCGGGGGGGAATAATACCTGTCAAATTTAGGCCCTTGTGTAAAAATTATACAAGGCCTTGTAATTCTTTAAATTTTTTTAATGGAAAAAAAAAAAAAACGGTAAGGCGGATAACCGTTACGAATTAATTGACGGAGTTATCTACATGATGGCCTCTCCCAATGAAATACATTATGATTTATCAGAATTTATTGACGCGATATTAAAAGCTTATTTTACAGATAAAGGATGTAAAGTATATCACGCCCCATTTGATCTTTATTTATTTGACACTAAAAAATACGCCTTATCCTCTCCAATCTGCAACAATGTGTTTGTTCCGGATTTGATGGTCGTATGTAATAAAATGAAGAGAAAACTTGATGGTGTCTATGGCCCGCCGGATCTTGTCGTTGAAATTGTAAGTAAATCTAACTCCTTAAACGATTATGTCAAAAAGCTAAACGCTTATATCACATTCGGCGTAAAAGAATATTGGATCGTGGATCCCATTAAGAAAAAGATAACGGTGTACGACAATACATCTGATGAATTCGCGTTTTATGATTATACATTTAATGATAATGTCAAATCCACAGTATTTGACGGCCTAAGCATTGACTTCACACAATTTCCAAAGGATGTGATTCCAACGCGAACCTCGGAGGCCCGCACCTGGGCGGAAATCAATTTGGACAATCTGGTCTTCAACTATAATCAGGCGCGCCTTCTCGCGCGGGGGAGTAAGGTTCTATGCGTCATAAAAGCCGACGCGTATGGGCACGGGGCAATTCCGGCGGCGGAAGCCTTAACTGAAGCCGGTGCGGACAGGTTCGCGGTCGCCACCGCGGAAGAGGCTCTGCAGCTCCGGCGGCACGGTATAAAAGCGCCGATCCTCATCCTCGGCGCGACTGATCCCGTCTGGGTCGAGGAATTATCCGCGAACAATATAGATATCACCGTCGGGGATCCATACTTTGCCGAAGCCTACGCCGCGCGCTTGAAGGAAAAAATAATCGGCGTTCAACTCAAGTTTGACACTGGCATGGGCAGAATCGGCCTAAGGCCGGGCTCCGCCGCCGAGCAAGCGGCCGCGATCGCTAAAATGCCGTGCTTCTCCCTTAAGGGCGCGTTCTCCCATTTAGCCGCCGCCGACATGGACGGCGAGCGCGGCTTCACGTCAGGCCAACTGACGCTTTTTATGAAACTGATCGACGCCCTTAGGCAGCGCGGCGTAACCCCTCCCCTGCTCCACCTGTCAAACAGCGCCGCGATTATCTCACACCCGGACGCCCGCCTGGATATGGTGAGGCCGGGCATCATGCTATACGGCTCCAACCCGTGCGAGAGCGCCCATGCGGAGCTTAAGCCGGTTCTTTCACTATACTCAAGGATAGTTCAGGTAAAGACTGTAACTGTAAGCCCGCCGGAGACAATCGGATACGGGCGAACGTGGCGCGCGGACCGTGAGACCGTCGTCGCCGCGCTGCCGATCGGCTACGCCGACGGATTGCACAGAACCCTATCAAATCGTATGGAGGTACTGGTTCACGGGAAACGCGCGCCGCAGATAGGGCGCGTATGCATGGATATGTGCATGATCGACGTTACGGACATCCCCGGCGTAAAAACGGGGGATCGCGCCACAATCATCGGCGAGGACGGCGCGGAGCGCATAACCTCCGATGATCTCGCGAGCATAGCGGGGACTATTTCATACGAGATCCTCTGCGCCGTCGGGAGAAGGGTTCCACGGGTCTATTATAAAAATAATCTCCGAAATTGGGAAACATGCTATGTGAATATGCTTTAGGATTAATGGCGTTTGAACGCGTTTATGCCCGCTTCCGCATATTGCGGCGGAAGCGGGCATGTTTGTACTACCGGAAAAGGCAACATTCAGTTTCCCCCAGTCTTAGGCCTCAGATAGATCTGCGCCTCATAAGGCGTAGCGGTGTATTCAACTAAATTGTCCTCATACTCGTTCGCCACGGCGAAAACCGGGGTGAATTCGCCGGTGTTAAAGAATTCCCGCACTTCGCCCGAATTCCATAAATCCAAACGCGGCCGCGCCGTAAAGCACAAATACAACCCTTCCGGCAGAGTGTCTATATATTGAGATTCAAAATCAGGCTTCATTTTAAGGAATATATACGCGGCTGTCGGTGTGAAATGCTGATTCATCATGTCCGTGAAGTCTATCATAAATCCGTAGTGCCTTCTATATCGCAGCGACTTGAACTCATCCAAGCTGCGCAGCTTTGTGAGGCGCAGCTCTATGTCCGTAAAAGGCTCCCGCGGATCACACGGCGCTTTGAGAATGAAGCGTTCCTCCAAACGCGATACCCGCGGCGGGCTGTTAGGGTTCAAATTATCCATGTAGGCAAAGTATTCGATGTACCATTTCAGATCGGAAATCTGCTCTTTTAAATTATCCATATCTTTTTGCCTGCTTGCCAGGTTCTTTCTCAGAAAATACTGAAGCCTGTCTACCTGCCCGGCCGCCATAATATTTTTAATTTCTTTCAACTGGAGTCCCAGACTTTTGAGATAATGTATCCTGTCGATGCGATGAAATTGTTCCTGGGTATAAAAACGGTATCCCGTTTTCATGTTTATATGCGCAGGCTCTATCAGACCCATTTTTTCGTAAAAACGCAGGGTCTGAACAGTTATATTGAACAGTTTGGCTGTTTGGCCTATTGAATAGTATTGGATTGGCTTTGCCCCCCATCAAAAAAAAACGGATAATCGTTAATAATTTATCAATTACTTTGAATGATTCATACTTTTTTTTGTAATATATGTTGACTCTATTGTAACTATACACATTATAATAAGGTTTATATTACAGTTGAAAGAGGGATGAATATTGAACACTGTAAAAGTCGTAATATGGGGCTTTGGGGCAATGGGTTCCGGCATCGCGAAGTCCCTTCTATCAAAAAAAGGCGTGGAGATCGTAGGGGTATGCGATAGAAGGCCCTACCGTGTAAATAAAGACATCTTCGAACTCCTCGAACTGGAACGCGGGGATAGGCCGCAAGTAATCGTTAAAGACAAAATCGAGGAAGTGCTGTCCGCTAAATGCTGCGACATCTGCGTTATAACGACAGACTCCTTTGTGGAAAAAGCTTTTGACAGAATGGTTAAGGTTCTGTCTTATGGCGTTAATATTATCACGATAGCCGAGGAAATGGCTTATCCCTCCGCACAGCATCCGGAACTCGCAAAGGAGTTGGACAAAGCCGCCAAGGAAAACGGCGTCAGCATACTGGGCACGGGCATCAACCCCGGGCTTGTGATGGATTTGCTGGCTATATGCCTGTCCGGATGTATGACCGACGTTGAAAGCGTAACCTGCAAGAGAGTCAACAGCCTGTCTCCGTTCGGGGCGGCTGTTATGCGCGAGCAGGGCGTTGGGCTTGAGCCGGAAGAATTCAACCGTAAATGCGAAGACGGTTCCGTCGTCGGCCATGTGGGGTTCGCCGAATCCGTCAGGATGATATCCGACGCGCTAGGGCTCGGCGTGGACTCCTTTAAGCAGGAATCGTCGCCTATAATCACAAGTGTTGATCGCAAATCTCCGTATGGGTTCGCCGCCGCTGGCAGCGTCTGCGGTGTCGATATGCACGGGTGGGGCTTAAAAGACGGCAAGGCTGTCATTAACATGGAACACCCGCAGCAAATTGAGCCCGAAGATGGAGGCGTCCAGACGGGTGACTATATAATACTAAAAGGAAGCCCGGAAGTAAATATGCGCATAAACCCCGAGATAAGCGGCGGCGTTGGTACCATAGCAATGGCTGTAAACTGTATACCTCATGTAATAAACGCGGCCCCCGGCCTTAAAACCATGATAGACATTCCGGTTCCAAGGGCGATAATGGGCGACTTTAGAGATCTTATCGACCCTGTTAAAAAAATTGTCAATTAGGTGAGTTCCGTGATAAAAAAAGGCGAGTGGGTTTCCATAAAAAAGACGCTTCTTGAGCCGGAGGAGCGCACCGGGCGTTTGCCCGAGGAGACAAAGGCCACGCCGTTTACTCTGTGGGTTAAGGGCCGGTTAACCGAAGACGCGGAGCTTGGCGGCGAAGCGTCGGTAATTACCAGAACAGGCCGCCTGGAGTCAGGTCTGCTGGAAGAAGCAAATCCCATGTATCAACTGGACTATGGCTTCTTCCTGGACGAACTCCTTCGGATAGGCGATCAGGCCAGAAATATACTCTACGGCGGTGACGAACGTGGCTAAAGACATGAGTTACGACGGGGTCATGAGCCGCAGGCCGGAGATCATCTTCACCTCGGCGGGCATAGACTTCTCAAAGTTCGAGCGCGGCGGCGTGGTATTCGACTATGAGGCCATGATGGAAAGCACCGGATATACGCCGGACAAGATTCGAGAGGTTCAGTCTAACGCCTCGGTTGGAAATACCCCAATAATAGAGCTTAGAAATCTCACGGAACTGGCGAGACGATATTCCTCGCCCGGTTCCGGAGCGCGGATCTTCATAAAAGACGAAGCCGCCAACCCCTCCGGAAGCTTCAAAGACAGAAGGGCGGCAACGGCGATCTATCACGCCAAACGCGCCGGCTACAAAGGCGTGATCGCCGCGACCAGCGGCAATTTCGGCGCGGCAGTGGCCTCACAAGCCGCCGCGAACGGCCTGAAATGCGTAATAGTTCAGGAATGCTACGACTCGCGCAAGACCGGTCAGCCCGAGATCATCGAGAAGGCGCGAAAATGCGAGGCTTATGGCGCGGAGGTTATACAATGCACGGTGGGGCCGGAGCTGTTCTATCTCTCGCTGCGTCTGCTGGAAGAAACTGGGTATTTCAGCGCCTCCCTGTATTCCCCGTTCGGCGTCGCCGGGATTGAAACCCTGGGGATCGAGTTAGCCGAACAGTTCACCACCTTAATCGGGCGCGGCCCCGACGCCGTCGTATGCACCAACGCCGGGGGCGGAAATCTGACGGGAACCGCCAGAGGGCTGCTCAAAGCGGGCTGCGAGACGCGGGTTATAGGCGCGTCCGTGAATCTGGCAGGGTTGCACATGGCTTCGGATACGAATTTCAATAAAAAGTCTTTCACAACAGGACATACCGGTTTCGGGATCCCGTTTGCCACATGGCCCGACAGATCGGATGTCCCCCGCTCAGCCGCGAGGCCCCTGCGCTATATGGATCGTTACGTTTCAGTGAATCAGGGCGAGGTATTCTATATGACCGAGCTTCTGGCTAACTTGGAAGGTCTTGAACGCGGACCCGCCGGAAACACATCGCTGGCCGCGGCGTTCGCGCTGGCGAGGGAGCTTCCCGAAGATTCCGTCATCGTGGCTCAGGAAACGGAATACACCGGCGCGGGCAAGCATGTTTCGCCGCAGCTTTCATTCGCCAGGAAAAACGGCATAGAGGTCGCTTTCGGGGATCCAAACGATGAAATTCCAGGGCAAAGCATCATCCTCCCGGATGATCCGGGCATGATTCAGGCGCGTGAGATCGATCTGAACAAACTCCGGGCGTCGCTTATCCGGCACGCGAAAGACGCCGCCGACCGGGATCTCTCCGATGGGGACATAGAATTTTTAGCTGTGGAAACCCGCACGGACGTAGAATATGTACTTAAAACGCTGAATACGCCGTAAAGGAGGGAAGCATTTGAAGAGAGCCGATGATTTTGAAACCCGGCGCGAACACCTCAAAGGCATGAGCGCTGGGGAACTGCGCGATCACTTCTGGTCTTTGGCCGAAAAGATAGTGGATCCGCTCCTTACTCTGGGTTATGAGAACACCTCGCCGTCCGTTGAGAGGTCGATTCTTCTCAGGATGGGGTTTTCCTCCCTAGAGGCCAAGCCCATTGTGGAAGAAGCTGTTTCCCGTAATTTGCTGGGGCACGGCGCGGGAAATATCGTATACAGGCTGGCTAAAAGCAGAAATCTCTCCATTAAAGACGCGGGGATTTCCCTCGCCGAGGGAAGGCTTTGGGATGAAGCCGCCGCTCTGTTTGGGGGAGGCACGCGATGAAGAACGACGAAAGGCTGGACATAGAGGAGATCCTGAAGGATCTGGAACACTACCGTCCGAGGCGTAAGGGCTGGACATGGAGAGTCCCCTCGCCTAACCTAACACTTGGCCCGTTCTCCTACAGGGACTGTTCGGAGCCGCTTCCGGGCAAGCACACGCCGCTTCCGGCGGCGCACTGGTTCGACAATATCGATCCGCAGCCTATGCCCGTGATAACAACGGAGATCGCCTCCGGTCGGT
>JAISZF010000029.1 GCA_031269415.1 Clostridiales bacterium | reverse complement strand
CTTGATGGACATGGGGTTGATTTCCTTTATCCTGGCCGAAGTTAAATGCTTAGGTCAGGCATACATTTGAATTGGCCTATCATAAGAATACCACGCTTTTAAAACGGCTCTTTACAAGGGCCTTTTTGTCGTATCTTCGGTTTGCCGGCTAGGCTTATATTAAATTGTCAAGGTTCGGCCTTACTGTATCCATTATATGAGATGCCCAAATGGGGTGCAAGTTCTGAGTAGTCATTACTTTCACTCCTCAAGTTATATGGATATTATTCCCATTTCCTTGAGTTTCTAATGGTAACTAAAATGATACTACTCCATCCACGACATCATCCGGCGGTTCCGAACCCGACGGCTTCAAGGCTCTCCGCGGTGCTATTCTCCGATATTTCACCGTCATCCCCGATATACGGGCTGTCCTCAAGAGCGTCACCGGAAGTCTCCGAATTCAGAGCCACGGAAACATCTGGCGTGGTCGAATCGCTGGGCATAACCGTCGCGGTGCTTAACTCTTCGCTGATGACCACGCGTAATTTAACCGGAGCGTTGGAGATCGACACATTCGACGGCAGATCAAAATGCAGCGTCACGTCGTGTATACCTGTCGAAAGCCCGGATAGATCTAATTCGGCGCGCAGATTCTCGTTTGTGATATTGTCAATCGTGTCCGCCTGCCCGCGTATAGTCACAGATATGGGATCCGACGGCAGTTGAGGCACAAGCCAGTTGTTGTCAATAATTATTGAGATATTACGGTTATCGCGTATTTGCAGGCTCAACTGTTTTGACGCTTCTTCCTGAATACGCACGGTCACGTTTACATTAAATACCCCATTGCTGCGGACAGAGACACTGGAATCGTCTATATAGTCCCATATATTAAAATCCACAGAATAATCTGACGTAAGGCCGCTCAACTGTATAGGCGCCAGCTCTATCGCGCTCATAGTTTCCAGAACATCAGCCGGGCCGACTATTTCAACGGTTTCAGGCGAAACGCTGACCTCGCTGACCCAATACCCAGGATCCGGGCTGCTCCATCGAGCCTTCACGGGAACTTCCTTTATGGGGTAGACGGATACGCTGACCTGTATATTTTCAACGCTTAACTCAACGGAATCCGTAATATCATTGTCTTCAATGTCAAGCACGCGCAAGGGCGCTTCGGATACCACGATATCACTATTCGCGTTTTTTATATTGACTTCAGCGCGTATACTTTTGATCTTAGATAAAACGGTTTGAGGGGCGGTAACCTCAACGGTATCCCGGAACGACGCGGGCATGTTCTCGTAACCTTCCTGCACGGTCCCCGTGAGAATAACCTCCACCGGCCTGAATTCCGAGAGCATTTTGTCTATTACGAAGGACACGCCTTCAGGGCTTTTGCTCCGCACATAATACACAGAGGGCTGAGTGACGGTGATAGGCAGAGAAAGCGGCTGCCCCAGCCGGTTGTTATAAGATTCACCTATAGATGAAAAATCGACGACAGCGCTGATAGTGGAAGGATTATATAGAGCGCTCACGTCAGATGTCTTGGATTGTATAGTCAACGTCACGGCTGTCGGCAGCTCGTCCTCATTTTCGATGAAGAATCCGTTTTCCGATAAGACATCCTTTCCGAGAAACGTTATATTTTTAGCGATCGATATGTTTTGCGGTGGGTCAACGAGGATATACACAATAATATACAGTACCACGGCTGAAAGCAACGCGAACAGCTTCCACCATATATCTTTGAATACGAAAGCGCTAAACGCTTTTATCATATTTCCTATGCCTCCTTATCGTCAAGGGGCGTTTTTTCTTAGTTTTCTCTATTTCCGGAGCGTCAGTTTTTTCACTGCGCAGCAAAATCGCGCGTATCTGTTTTTCACTGAGGCTCCTGCGCAAACTTCCTCCGGAGGCAATGGACATTCCGCCTGTTTCCTCGGAAACCACCAGCACAACGGCGTCCGATTCCTCGCTGACGCCAACGGCGGCTCTGTGCCTGGTACCCAGATCCTTTCCGATCTCTTCTTTGGTAAGCGGCAGGATGCACGCCGCCGCGCTAATGCGGTTATGCCGGATTACTACGGCGCCGTCATGCAGCGGCGTGTTATGTTCAAATATATTAATAAGCAACTGGCTGCTGATAATAGAGTCTAACGGTATTCCGGAAGAACCCGGCTCCCATATGGACGCGTTTTGTTCTATAACAATAAGAGCGCCTGTTTTAGCCTCACTCATTACCTTGACGGCCTTTACGATCTCTTCGGCGGATTGCGCCGACAAATCAGTAATGTTCTTATCCGAGCTTTTTATAAAACTCAGGTACTTTCCCTTTCCAAGCTGTTCCAGCGCCTTGCGCAATTCAGGCTGAAAAATTACCACTATCGCGATCAAACCAATATTAAATGTCATCTCTATGATCCATTTAATTGTTGTCAGATAGAGTAAATTGGCCGCAGCGAAGACAATCACAACCATCATGAAACCCTTGAAGAGCGTCCAGGCTTTGGTTTCGCGGATCCATAGCATTAACTTATAGATGCAGTACGCGACAACGAGTATATCAATTGTGATGGTGAGCCACGAATAACTCAGAATACTTGGGGGAAACCCATCTAAGATGTTATAAAACCATGTCACACAGATTTCCCCTATTCCTCAAATTCCTCCCGCGCGCGCGCGACATTGCTGTGCGCGCGTTTTGCCAATAAGACCTTTGGAACCACCTTGACGAAGTAATAATTATCCTCGTCCTCAAATTCCACTCGTTCGGAACGGCTGTAATCCAAAACAACGTCAAAGAAACGGGCGATTTCAGCTATAATCGCCGAGATAACCACATATAGAATCGTGGAAGGTATATCCACTTCCATACCGGCCAGAACATTGGCGATTATAAAACTCACCACTGTCAAAACAGCGCCCAAGCCAACGCTGATGTCTTTAGCGTAATCTAAATTTATTCGGGAAATGCCGTAAACCGCTAAAACTACCATCGCAAAGATAAAAGCGGTGAATATCCACTCCTGATGAGCCAGTACATTGTCAAATATCGCGGGAAGCAGCTCGCCAAGAGTGTTTGGCATTTCCATTACATCAAGGCCAGCGGTTTTATATGTCAGCAGCAATTTCATCACAGGCAGCAGATCCCAGAGGAATACGCCTACGCCGATCGGAATCAGAGCGGTAACGCCGCAGTACAGCCCGGCGAGCAGGGGTACAAGATATGGGATTTTAAAATAAAAAGCCGCAATGGTGAGTAATATTAGTATACTTTCTTTCGGCGCCAGCCGGATATAAAAAAACAGCAGGCATAACAAAAACAGTACGGTCAACGCGGCCACTTCAATATTTGAGGACAACTGTATTCCGATAACGGCAACCATAAGAGCGTATGACATAGTTGTGGGAAGCACGACATAGAGTATCCCCAAAAGCATTGTAATAGGCAAAGCCAACGGAGACGTAAAGAACGCGGCGAACCCGGCGGAATATTCTCCGATATTTGAGAGTACGCTGAAAATAACAACGCCGACTAATAATTTCCCCAAAAAATGTAATGGGGCCTCAAACTGTTTATACAACCGTATTATTGTTTCTCTTACTAGCAATATCGGCTCCATAATATAGATTGGACTCCTCCTTTGTATGGACGGTTACGGTATTATGGCCGGTTTCAGGCTCACGTACGCGGTCAAGCGCGTACAGCATCCGCATATAGTTTTTCAGGCGTTTCTGGCCTTTCGCGTAAACGGCTGTTTCGCGGATCGTGCCGATAATCGTGTATATCGCCATTACCGCCAGGATAAAGACACCCGCGTCTATGCACGCTCTTTGGTAATCAATCTCCAAAAAGTTCCTTTTCAGGGCAAAAAGCTGATACATCCAGTATACCGCGAGTATGATAACCGCTCCAGCCGCCGCGCATAACCTGGTCCACATGTTTTTTCTGTAAATATAATCATGCCTGTAATATTCGTTGTCTTTTTTGTCGCGCGGGCCGTATTTCTGATCATAAACGGCCAGCTTTGTCATTGTGATGATACGTTTCTTACTGATCAAAACCCCGCCGCCTCTCACTCATCCTCAGCGCCGCCGCTTGCCAGTTTTATGCCGGGCGCGCCGCCGGTGCCTTCCGAGTCATAATTATTACTGGGATCCCAGAGCAGCCATTCGGAAAGCCCCGCGTCATACGCGCCCTGTATCTGCGCCCCGCGCTCCGCGCTGGTATACCTCTGGTAATTTTGCAGCCAGGTAGCCGTAAAATCCTGCAGCCATGGCCGAATCACCGCGCGGTGTTCATCTTCGGGTATGACGTCCAGACGTTCGTTTGACATCTCCATGGCTTTATATATTGTATCATATGGAAGAAGATCCGGAATGTCAAGTCCCATTGAGCCGTTGGCGTAATGCGATGGATAAACCATCGGGCATATCACGTCAAGGATCCTCGCCAGCCCCACATAATCCTGCCCGACTATGCCCGCGTCGGTATCGCTGCTTATTATTGTGCCGTATACATCAGCGGATACCTTAACGCCATACGGCTTCAGCGTTTCCATTGCCCTATTCGCGAACGCCTCAATTACCTGTGTACGCGAAAATCCTCCGGTTTCACCGAAATCGGCGTTATCCAAACGCGCCGACGCGGCGAACCGTATGTAGTCAAATTGTATTTCATTGAAACCCACTTCTGCGGCGCCCTTGGCAAATTCCAGAACATAGTCGCAAGCGTCCGGGTTATAAGGGTTCAACCATGGCACTTTATTGGGATCCAGCCAAACGCTGCCGTCCGGTTCATGTATATATAGATCCGGCCTGAATGCCTGGGTATTGCTGTCTTTAAAGGCGACGACCCTCGCGATGACGTATATGCCGTTTTCCTTCAGCATGGCTAAGGTCTCTCGGACATCGGGTATATTATTAACCGATACCCCCAGATTATCGGCAAATTCCATCCCCTTGAACGTTACAAAGCCATCCTCGGTTCGAACGTCGATTACCATGGAATTTATATCCGAATTATGGCAGACGTCTATCAATTCTTGAAGATACTGGCCGCTGCCGGCCCGGTTGCTTGTAACGTAGATGCCGCGGACTGTGGGCGCGGCCGCGTTAAAACTAATGGGCGGCGGCATCATATAATTATTGAAGAACGCCAGTGATTGATCCGCTTCCAACGGCAGTTCAGACTCCGCTGTTAAATCTGTCTCCTCAGTGTCGTTAAATACGGTGTCCGATTTTGGGAAACATCCCGATAGCGCCGTCAACACGGCGACCAGACCCCAAAAAACTATTCGGCGCGGTCTTAACACTTATTTTCCCCCTTTTCCTATTTCTATATCAGGTAAGCTTTTGTCATTTTAATTATAGCATATTAAACATGAGGAGTGGATTATTCAAGTAAAAAAAATAAAGAATTTCATATTGTAAAAAAAGGGCCGCCTATAAAGGCGGCCCACGTAATTAATTTATGAATCCTTACCGCTGTCCGTTTGAAGTTTGTGTTTTATGCTGTCAAGGAAATTGACCCCTGTAATGGCTTCCACGGTTTCGGGTAAGGTGCTGATGATGTCGGTGATATATCCCGATATCTTCGCGGCGCCGCTTGCCCCGTTGGCGTTCCCGCCTTGGTCGATGACCACGATCTTCTCGGTCTTTGTCAGCGGTTCGGCTATGGCGCGCGCCAATTCCGGCAGCTTTTCAATGATCATCTGGGTAACGGCGGCGTCGTTGTATTGTTTGTAGGCTTCGGCTTTCTTCATCATGGCTTCCGCTTCGGCCTTGCCTTTTTCACGGATAATCTCAACCTCAGCCATACCTTCGGAGCGTCTGGCGTCGGCGCGGGCGGTACCCTCCAGCCTGATTGCCGCGGCTCGGGCCTCGGCGTCCTGCACCTCGCGGTATTTTACGGCTTCGGCGTTTCTCTGAACCTTATATTTATCGGCATCGGCCGCTTTAACCACAGTGGCCTCCAGCTCTTTCTCACGGCGGACGGCTTCCTGCTCGGCCAGATCTATTTCCCGCTCCTTGCGTGTAATGGCGACTTGCATTTCGGTCTCCGTCACTTCTTTCCTGACGCGGTTTGCCTCGATATCGTAGGCAAGATCGGCGTTTGCCTTCGCGATTTCCTGTTCTTTGCGGTAGGAATGAACCTTCAGTTCCTTTTGCTTGTTAGCCTCGGAGATCTGCGTCTCCGAGAGCAGGCGGGCAGCCTCGCCAAAGTGGTTGGCTTCGGCGGTTTTTATCTTGGTTTCACGCGCGGCTTCAGCCTCGGCGATCTGCGCGTCGCGTTTAACCTCGGATATGCGTTTCTTGCCCAACGCTTCCAGATAGCCGTTATCGTCGGATATATCACGTATGGTAAAAGCCTTTATCTCAAGGCCCATGTCCGCCAAGTCCAGCGCGGCTACCTCTTGCACCTGCGACGCGAATTTTTCCCTGTCTTTATAGATCTCCTCGACTGTCAGTTTGGATATGATCTCGCGCAGCTTGCCTTCCAGCACGTTCTTCGCGATATCGGCGATAACGCCGATTGTGCGGCCTTCGTGCCCCGTGTTGAACTGCTCCATCGCCGCCAGGATAGATTCCTTATCGCTCTTGACCTTGATAACGGCCACGCCGTCGGCCCGGATATCGACGCCCTGCTCGGTCAGGGCGCCGTCGATACGAACCTCAATCTTCATGTTTTCAAGCGAGATGCGATCCGTGCGTTCCAGCATGGGGATAACCAGACCGCCCCCGCCGGAGATTACGCGCTTTTTAAGACCGGTTACTACCAGGGCCTTATCTTGCGGAACTCTCTTCCAGAGCGCTAAGACGCTGATAAACAGTAAAAATATGGCAAGCAGAATAATGGGTACGACTATAAATAATTCAGGCATTGGAAAACCTCCCTAAGAAAGAACATTTTTAGAAACATAATAGGTATTCTTGTCGATGTAAACGATTTTCACTTCGACTCCCCGTTCGATTTCATTGCCGTCTTCCGACCTGGCGGGGGCGGAATAGGTGTTGCCGTTTGCGTAGTAGGTAATTTTTCCGTATTTGCCCTGCGGCACGCGTTCGGTAACCTTAGCGGCGCAGCCGATCAGGGCCTGCTTTTCGATGGCGCTGGTGTTTTGTGCGCGGCTCAGAGGGATAATGATAAATCTGTACATAGCGTATGCGACGGCCAGCCCCAAGGCGGCGGAGATAGCCAGCGCGGCGAACATGCCGAATTTAAGCGTTAACAAGCCCACACCCCCAAAGACCGTAATAAACGCCGCTATCACGGACGGCTTAAACGGGGATACGGCAGCGCCGAATAAGTCAAAATCCGTATCGAAGTCGAATATACCTATAACCCCGCTCAAGAAGAACGCGATAACCGTGTACCCCACCCCGACGCCGAAACATATTAAAAAGAAGGACTGCAACACACCACCCCCATAAAGGATAAATCTATTATACACTATTATAAACGTAGAATAAAGCCAAATGTTTGAGAATAAGATTTACTAGTCGCTTATGCATTCTGATAACACGGGGGACGGCGCATGAAGGTAATAAGTGTGACGAAAGAAAAGATCCTGATAGCGATTTATTTACTGATAATTGTAATCGGCCTGGCAGTCACCATGAGAGATGAAACCGTTATGACGGCAACTGTTTCAATGCCTCTGTCAAAGAAGATCGTTCTTATCGACGCGGGGCATGGAGGGGCGGATCCCGGGAAGGTAAGCGGAAAGACGGAAGAGAAGAACATCAACTTGGAGATCGCGAAAATGCTTCAAGGCTATCTGGAGCAGGCGGACGCCACGGTATTCATGACGCGCGTTGACGATTCGGACTTGGCGCAGACCAAGAAATCAGATATGTATTCCCGCAAATTGACCGCTAACACAAGCAAAGCGGATATCTTTGTCAGTATTCATCAAAACTCTTATCCGGACAGCAGCGTTCAAGGCTCGCAGGTGTTTTACTTTAACCGTTCAGACAATTCCAAACGCCTGGCGGAGTGTATCCAAAAAGAGATAAAGGCATTTGTGAACAGCAGAAACAAATATGAGGCCACGGAGAACTCCAACTATTACGTGCTGAGGCAGACGACAATGCCCGCTGTTATTGTTGAATGCGGTTTTTTGACAAACCAGAACGAAAAATACAAATTGAATGATCCGGATTATCAGGATCGCCTGGCGTGGGCGATCTATATGGGCATAGTGGATTATTTCAGGGAATAGTCAAGAACAGCGGCGTCCATCTCACGAAATCTGAGGCGGGCGTCCGCTGTTTTTCTATTCCCTCTCGGCTTTGGCCGGAACAGGGCGTTTATGGGAATGATTGTGTATGTACGCTCCCCTGATAATTTTTATCCGCTGTGATTCTACAATCAGCATTATGAAAGCCAAGATCGACGAAGTAATGGTTATTATCAGGGATGTGTTGATGAGATACAGCATGGTATACGCGAAGAAAACCAGCGCGGGCGTAATAAGCGACAGTAAACAGGCTAACGCGAACAATGCGCGGCCATCCGCGGGTTTCTTAATGTTGCGCATTACGCCGCCCAAAGCGAACAGTACGGA
>JAISZF010000220.1 GCA_031269415.1 Clostridiales bacterium | reverse complement strand
CCATCCTTCTGCTCTTCGTTAATCCGCTGATCAAATAAACGGCGAACAGGGAGGAATCCGTTTGAACAATTTTCTATTTTTATTGGAAGCCGCGCCGGAAGGCAGAATACTGGGCTTTGACTTGGAATTTCTGATGGAACTGGGCATTCAATGGCTGAATACCTTGATTCTCACGCTATTTCTCGCGAAATTCCTGTATAAGCCCGTCAAGCGGTTTATGGATAACCGCGCCGAGCGAATCAGCACGCAGTTGGCGACCGCCGGCGACGCGGAACGAACGGCTTTGACCATGAAAGATGACTACGAGGGCAAACTTCGCGATGTCGAACAGGAACGCGTTCACCTGATAGACGCCGCCCGCGGGCAGGCTCAGGAGAAGAGCGAGCAGATTATCGCCGAAGCCCGGCGGGACGCGGATAGGATACGCGACCGCGCGCGTAAAGATATCGAGATGGAACAGGAACGGGCAAAGGATGATATGAAAAAAGAACTGATCGATATCTCTGCCCTGCTGGCCGGGCGTTTCGCGGCGGTATCGCTGGACAGACAGGCTCAGGATAGTTTGATAGTCGAAACCATATCGGATCTGGGCGATGTCAAATGGCTGTGATGACAAAACCCTACTCCGCCGCGCTGTTCGAACTGGCTGTGGAGCGCGGGAACCCGGACGCGCTGTATCGGGAGGTTTTGACCGTCTTGGGCGTTTTCCGCGACGAACGCGAGTTTGTGGCATTGCTTTTAAGCCCCCGTATTCCATCTGATGAAAAGGAAGCCTTGATTTATAAAATATTTCCCGGCATAAACAGCGATTTGGCCGGCCTAATGTCTATTATGCTTAAAAATGGACGCGAAGCTTATATAGAGCCAGCGCTTATGGGATTCATCGAATTGGCAAGGGAACATATGGGTATTGTGAAGGCTCGCGTATATTCCGCGGTCGCGCTCACCGAAGAGCAATCGGCGGGAATAGTCTCGAAACTGTCCGCCGGCATGGGTAAACGGGTGGAAATTGAGGAGTTCGTGGATCCTTCACTGATCGGCGGGCTGCTGATAAAAGCGGGCGGAAAGCTGATAGACAGCACGATTAAAAAGCATCTGCGGTCGTTCGCAAAACGGATGGCATAGCAGGCAAAGGAGAAAACGGGATGAATCTCAAACCTGGTGAAATAAGCTCTGTAATCAAGGCTGAGATCAAGCGGTACTCCACCGGGCTGAATGTAACGGAAGCGGGTACCGTGATACAGGTTGGGGATGGTATCGCTAGGATATACGGCTTATCCAAGGCTATGAGCAGCGAATTGCTCGAATTTGAAAACGGTACGTACGGCATGGCCCTTAATCTGGAGGAAGACAGCATCGGCGCGGTGCTGTTAGGTTCGGACGCCGGCGTAAAAGAAGGCGACTCCGTGCGGCTGACAGGGCGCGTGGCGGAAGTGCCGGCGGGCGACGCCATGCTGGGCCGCGTGGTCAACGCGCTGGGGCAGCCCATAGATCAGAAGGGTCCGATAAACGCGACGGCATACCGCCCGATCGAACGTGTGGCGCCGGGCGTTATAACCCGCGAGGAGGTAAACGTGCCGCTGCAGACCGGCATAAAGGCCATAGACGCCATGGCGCCAATCGGCCGCGGCCAGCGCGAGTTGATAATAGGCGATCGCCAGACAGGCAAGACTGCGGTCTGTATCGATACCATAATCAATCAAAAAGGTAAGAATGTTTACTGTATCTATGTGGCAATCGGGCAAAAAGCCTCCTCGGTCGCCCGAATCGTAAAAACGCTGGACGATTTCGGGGCGATGGAATACAGCGTGGTCGTCGCCGCGAGCGCGTCGGAATCCGCACCGCTGCTGTTTATCGCGCCGTTCAGCGGCTGCGCTATCGGTGAAGAGTGGATGGAATCGGGCAAAGACGTCTTAATTGTCTACGACGACCTCTCCCGTCACGCGGTCGCTTACCGCGCCATGAGCCTGCTGCTGCGCAGGCCGCCGGGCCGCGAGGCTTATCCGGGCGATGTGTTTTATCTGCATTCCCGCCTTCTGGAGCGATCGGCGCGTCTTTCCCGGGAATACGGCGGGGGCTCCATAACCGCTCTGCCCATTATAGAAACGCAGGCGGGCGATATATCCGCTTACATCCCCACTAATGTCATATCCATAACCGACGGACAGATCTATATGGAGTCCGAGATGTTCAACGCCGGCATACGGCCGGCCATCAACCCCGGCCTGTCTGTTTCGCGCGTGGGCGGGTCCGCTCAGATAAAGGCAATGAAAAAGATCGCCGGGCCGCTGCGCATGGAACTGGCGCAGTACAGGGAATTAGCGGCTTTTGCCCAATTTGGCTCCGACTTGGATAAAGACACCCTAGACAGGCTGAAGCAGGGCGAACGCATAGTTGAGATCCTCAAACAGCCGCAATATAAACCGCTTACGGTAGAACAGCAGGTCATTATTCTCTATGCCGTCACACATAGATACCTGAAAGATATTAATGTGGAAAAAGCGCTGGATTTTGAAAACGATCTGCTGAATTATATAGAAACGGAAAGCCCGGATATTATATCCGAGATCCATGAAACCGGTGAATTCAGGCCCGCGCTGGAAGAAAAGCTGATAGCCGCGCTGGATAAATTCAAAAAATCTATTAAGATATAAAGGGGCGGCGCTTATGGCTATAACCCGAGGCATAAAACACAGAATCCGCGGCGTGTACAGCACACAGAAGATCACCCGCGCGATGAACCTGGTAGCGGCGTCCAAATTACAGCGTACTCGTAACAAATTGCAAAACCTCCGTCCGTTTATGGAGGAAACCCTCCGGGTCGCCTATGACATGGCCGCCCGCGTCACCGACAGAGAAAGCGTATATATCAAAGCGCGTCCGGTGAAGAACACCGCGATTATCGTTATCTCAGCCGACCGCGGTTTATGCGGCGGCTATAACGTCAATGTTTCCAAAGCGGCGTCCGCGTTGATCAGTCAAAACACGCGTGAGCATTTGATAACCGCGGGCACAAAGGCTCGTGATTATTTCCGCAGACGGAACAGGAATATCATCCGTACCTATCAGGGGGTTTCCGAGATGCCGTTTTATGAGGACGCCACTGATATAGGTCTGCTGGCGGTTGATTTATACGAATCCGGCGAGGTTGACGAGATTTATCTCGTATATACCGAGTTCAAGTCCATTATCAGCCACACACCCAAAACGCTGCGGCTGCTGCCCCTGCCGGATTCGCCGGAGAACAGCGGGTACATGGATTTCGAGCCGAATGAAGAGGCTTTTTTGGCGTATACGGTACCGAAATACGTCAGCGCCGTTATCTACGGCGCCATGGTGGAATCATCCGCCTGTGAACTGGGGGCGCGCATGTCCAGCATGGACAGCGCGACAAATAACTCAACGGAACTGATAAACAGGTTTACCTTGCAATATAACAGGGCAAGGCAGGACGCGATCACACAAGAGCTTACGGAAATCGTGGGCGGCGCGGAGGCGTTATAGAAAGGGTGACTGGCTTGGCGGAGAATATCGGAAAAATAACGCGGATTATCGGCTCCGTGGTGGATATCAAATTTTCGTCGAATAATCTTCCCGCGCTTTATAACGCGATAGAGATAAATCACGCGGAAACCACAATTATTGCCGAGGTTACAAAACACCTAGGCGACGATACGGTTCGCTGCATCTCGATGAACTCCACCGACGGGCTGACCCGCGGCCTGCCCGCCAGGGATACGGGCGCGCCCATTTCAACGCCGGTCGGCGACGTTACGCTGGGCCGCATGTTTAATGTACTGGGCGATCCCATAGACGGCGGCTCACCCGCGGAAGCCGCTGAACGCTGGCCTATTCACCGGAACGCCCCAACGTTTTCCGAGCAGGCCTCCAGCGCCGAGATGCTGGAAACAGGCATTAAAGCCATAGATCTGCTGTGTCCATATGCCAAAGGCGGCAAGATCGGGCTGTTCGGAGGCGCGGGCGTCGGAAAGACCGTGCTTATCATGGAACTGATCCGCAACATAGCCACCGAACACAGCGGGTATTCGGTATTCGCGGGCGTGGGCGAACGCACACGCGAAGGCAACGATCTGTACCATGATATGCGCAACTCCGGCGTGCTGCAAAAGACCGCGCTGGTATTCGGGCAGATGAACGAGCCGCCGGGGGCGCGTATGCGTATCGCCCTTACCGGATTGACCATGGCGGAATATTTTCGTGACGTAGCCCATCAGGATGTGTTATTATTTATCGATAATATCTTCCGTTTTGTGCAGGCCGGTTCCGAGGTATCCGCCCTTCTGGGCCGGATGCCCAGCGCCGTGGGTTATCAGCCCACGCTCGCTACCGAGATGGGCGCGCTTCAGGAACGGATAACGTCCACCCAAAACGGTTCCATTACGTCTGTGCAGGCGGTTTACGTCCCCGCCGACGACTTGACGGATCCGGCCCCCGCCACTACGTTCACTCATCTCGACGCCACTACCGTGCTTTCGCGCGCGATTGTGGAGCAGGGCATATATCCGGCCATCGACCCTCTGGAATCCAGCTCGCGCGTTCTCGATCCGGGTATCCTGGGAAACGAGCATTATCAGACCGCGCGCGACGTTCAGAGTATATTGCAGAGGTATAAAGAGCTGCAGGATATAATAGCCATATTAGGCATGGATGAGCTGTCGGAAAACGATAAACTGATTGTCGGCCGCGCGCGGAAGGTTCAAAGATTCCTGTCGCAGCCATTCTTTGTGGGTGAAAAATTCACCGGCATAGAGGGCAAATATGTGCCTGTCGAGGAAACCGTCCGGGGGTTCAAGGAAATATTGGACGGACATTTAGACGCGGTTCCCGAGAGTTATTTCATGAACGCCGGAGGTATTGAGGATGTTTCGGCGCGAGCCGCCGGCGCGGCCGTGAGGTGAATATGTCCAAACGGCTGAGTTTAAAGATTATTACGCCTTTGCGCCTGCTGTATGACGAGGACGTGGATATGGTGATACTGCGAGGCGCCGACGGCGATATGGGTATTCTGCCCGGATGCGAAAGCCGCGCCGCCGTTCTGGGATACGGGCCGCTGCGTATCTTCAATAACGGCGCCGAGGAAAATGAATTGGCGGTTATGGGCGGCTTCGCCGAGATTCTGAACGATAAGGTAACGGTTCTATCCGACGCCGCGGAATGGCCGAGCGAAATAGACCGCGTACGCGCTGAGGCCGCCAAGGCGCGCGCGCAGCAGAGAATACTCCAGAAGAGCGGTGATACGGACATACAGCGCGCCGAACTGTCATTACGCCGCGCGCTGGTACGAATAGAGGTCAGTTCATATCCGCTGATTAGGGGAAGAAAGTAGGCAGAAAACGCCGGGGTGGGGGGTAAAATAAAGTGTTGAGGATGGGTCTGCCATTTTTGTTAGCCTTACTTCTTACGGGCAAGAACGTTATGTCTGAATCAGTCAACATTGTCAGTTCCGTGTCACGTTTAGACTTGAACAGCGGACGCGTATTGGGCGAAAAGGCCGATTATTTCCTGGATATCCCGACCATGTGGTCGGGTTATCTATCCGGCGACCGCGAGTTAATAACCAACAGCCAGCGGCCGCTTGAAAAGCTGAATTTTTACTATATGCCCTCAGTTGGCCCGTCTAAGCCGGCTCTGTTTCTCAGCGTCAATATTTACAGTATATATCATTACAATCTGGAACCCGGACATAAGAAACTGGTTGAAACCAACAGGTATGTCTTTACCGTTTACTTCCCGCCGGAAAATACTTTAACAAATAAAACGGATATAGCGATTTACAATAGTATGAAAGCGGACGCGACCGACGAATATCTGACCGAGCTTATCCGTTTATCCCCTGGCGACGAAAAACTCTACGACGACACCATCTGGGTTAACGGCATACAGTTGGATATAAAGGCGATAACCGACGGCAGCGTTACCTATCTGCCCTTACGCGCCGTATGCGAGCGTCTGGGGTACAGCGTGGGATGGCTGCCCGAAGAGGAAGCCGTCACGATGCGGCGGGGGGATGTTTACGAGATACTCCTGAAAGACGATATAAACGCGAACCTGGGTTTTTCCCTTGTCTTTAATAAAAACATAACTTATATCTCGTCGCTGTATTTTATTTCAGTATTGAAATTAAACGTGGAGATCGACGAGCGGAAGAATGTTACATTGAATGAAAGTTAAACGCCGTTCAGGCGTCGAACCGCCGGGGGATTTATGATTACATCAAATTGGTTTATGGGCGCGGGCGATCTGTCCGACGCCCATCTGATACGTCGCGAAGTGTTTATTAACGAGCAGCGCGTGCCCGAATCTATTGAGCTGGACGATACGGACGGCGACGCCGTTCATTTGGTTTTATACGACAACGGAACCCCCGCCGCCACCGGCAGGATGCGCGTGACGGACGAGGGCCTTGTGATTGGGCGCGTGGCGGTGCTGAAGGCGTACCGCGGGCAGGGGTTCGGAGATCTGGTTATGCGGATGCTGATCCGTAGGGCTGTCGAAGCCGGATTCGGCGCGCAGACAGTCCACGCGCAGATAACCGCGCGAGGGTTTTATGAGAAGCTGGGGTTTGAAGCGTACGGGGAAGAATTCATTGAGGCGGGGATCGCGCATATCAGTATGCGGCATGACGGGGATGTGGGGTGTACGCTGTAAAGCGCACACCCCACGATTGATTTATATACTTGATATCACACTTCTGTTGAGTGATTATTATTTCTCTATGTCTTTTGCTAACTTTTTGACTCTATCTAATAGATTAGAGATAAAGGAAGTATTCAAGCGCTTTGTCATTTGCCTGACCCAGGATAACGACGCCGGCCTTGAGGAACTCCTCGCCCCGGACGTGACACTTGAGTCAACAAACTATGGAAACGCGCGAGGATCCGAGAATGTCGTATCCGCGTTGAAGTGGCATGGCCAGGCTATTGATTACGCGCGCGCTCCAGAATATTTAACTTCGTTTGCTTTACCAATGGAATGTTCGGGAAGCAGAGCGCGGCGGTAACAACTCTGCTAGGCAACGACGACCCCGACTACTTTCACTATTTTCACTTCGGCGGCTATTATTTGAACGACTGGGATGAGCATCAGTAGCATCTTCTCGATTGTTAATGCCCTCTCTCTTTAGCTTGCTATCGGTCTGAGAAATGCGGAACAGATTTGAAACGAGTTCCTCGCTTCCCATAATTCGCTTCGCGCCGCTCCCTATATCGACCATTTTACTGGCCTCAATAAAATGGTCATCTATTTCGTTGCCGCTATTTTTGCATGCAAGCATCGCACGATCAATAACCTTGCTGAAGTTTTGCCAATTCGTGTATTCCAGCACTGGCGCGAGTTCGCGAGCAAGCCAATATTCGCCGCCAGCTGTACGGACGCGCTTGATATCCTCAAACCGCTTATATTCTTTTGCTTTTAGTTCGCTCACATCAGCAACCCCTGGCCTGTAGTGTCTTTAGTTGTCCTCATGTCAGACCGCCCTTGCGATGTTACGTTTTATGCTTCTCACAGTTAACTTCGTGGACTGGACATCAAATCCCCGCCTATTTTTTAAACAACCTCCCTAACCCACCCAAACGGATCAGGCAATCTTCCGTACTGAATCCCGGTCAATTGCTCATACAACCCCCCGCGACAACTCGCCTATGCCTCCGACGGCTATAACAATATCAGGCCTTATACCTCCACCCAATCAGAATCTTCGGCGTCACTCTTCAATACAGCTCGCACAAAACGCAAACCGTCAATACCTTCGCTGATAGTCGGATAATCTCCGCGAACGGTTTTATTGCCCGATCTCACGGCTTCAATATCATCCATAAACGCTTTATACATATTGGCGAACGCCTCATATAACCCTTCGGGATGCCCTGCAGGTATGCGACTCCATGACGCGGCTTCATAATTTTTCAAATATCCCCCCGCGCGTGTTAATATTTGAGCGGCGCCGCCTTTTGCACAGTAAACTAGTTCTTCCGGGTGCTGCTGATTCCATTCAAGTGAGCCTTCTGTTCCCATAATTCTAAAAGTGAACCCATTTTGCTGCCCTATGCACACCTGTGAACAGGTGTAAACTCCCGTCGCACCATTATCAAATTCAAGCATGATATTTCCGTGAAAATCCAATGGATGCCCGAAGCGATCCAATTTTGCGCAAAGTTTCTTCATTCTCAATCCAGTTATATATGCGATCATATTTTCAAGATGTGTTCCAATGTCGCCGATACAATTCGTACCACCTGAAATTTCGGGATCCATGCGCCACGCGGATAGTCTAGCCGTATCCGACGTATCACCCAACTGATCGATTAACCATTCCTGCATATACTGGCCTTGCACGCCGATCACTTTACCTAATTTTCCGGTTCTCACCATCTCTTTCGCGAGCTTGATCATCGTATAACCAGTGTAACTGTAATTAACGCCGAACAATAGTCCACTCTTTTGAATAAGAGTACTCAGTTCTTCGGCTTGTTGTAGATTTACGCATACTGGTTTTTCACAGTAAACATTAAAGCCAGCTTTCAGACAACGTTTCGCAATATCATAATGCGTGTTATTAGGAGTAACGATACTCACGAAATCCAAACGTTCATTGGCGGAACGTTTGCTTTCGGCATCAATCATCTCCTGATAAGTTTCATATACGCGCGATGGATCAACCGAATGTAGTCGACCTGTTTCAGCATTTAGTTCGGGAATGATCGAAAAACATCCGGCAGATAGTTCAGCCTTGGCAGAAAAAGATATCGCTGTCCTATGTACCCCGCCAATAAAAGCGGCTATGTCGCCACCGATCATTCCATATTTCAATTTACCGACAGACATTTAATTCCTCCCTTACTCTTAATACACTCTCCGTTTTGCCCCACTATTCTTTAACCGCGCCAATCATAATCCCCTTATTAAAAAATCTCTGTAAAAATGGGTAGACACACAAAATCGGAATAGTAGCGACGATGATGGTCGCGTATTTAATACCCTGACTTACATATTCACGCTCGCCTGACGATGCGCCTGTCGTCATGGAGTCCGTATTGCTCGTGATCAATATCTCCCTCAAAAAAAGCTGCAACGGATATAGCGTTCGCTTCTGAAAAAAGATTGATGCGTTGACCCACGCATTCCAATGATACACCCCGTAAAATAAAATCATAACCGCCACAACAGGCATGCAGAGCGGAATTATTATTCTAAATAATATCGTAACATCACCTGCGCCGTCTATCCTAGCGGATTCCTCCATGCTCGGCGGCACACCCGCGAAAGCCGTGCGCATGATGATTAAATTATATGTGTTGACCGCAGGCGGTAAAATAACAGCCCACATCGTATCCGCAAGCTTTAATCCCTGTACAATTAAATAGAATGGAATCAAACCCCCGCTAAAAAACATCGTGAAAACGAAAAGGAACGTAAAAATATTTTTTAGGCATGGCCCGTTGCGTGACAAAACATATGCGCCAAGCGACGTCATTAATAGATTTAATGACGTACCAAGAACTACATAGATCAAAGTGTTTCTATATCCCATCAAAATATTACGGTTACCGAACACAGCCTTGAACGAAGCGAGTGAAAAGCCCACAGGTCGCACTAAAAACCCCTGATGCGCTTCCAGAAGGTATGGATCGCTGAAGGATGCGAAAGCGATATATAGGAAAGGATACAACGTAGCAAACAGGATTAGAGCCATAAAAATATAATTAAAAATATCAAAAATCATCTCGCCAATACTTCTCTTACCCGCCACAGTTGCACCTCTTTCTTACCATAAGCTGGTTTCCGTAAATTTACGGCTAAAAAAGTTCGCCATGAGAATCAACGTGAAATTTATAAGCGAATTAAACAAACCCACAGCAGCGCTGAAACTAAAACTGAAATTCAACATACCCTCACGGTATACGAACGACGATATAACATCTGCTGTTGTATATGTGGTTGGGTTATACAAAAGAATAATTTTTTCAAAACCTACATTCATCATTTGCCCAATGCGCAGTATCAAAAGAATTATTATCGTCGGCGCGATACCGGGCAAGGTTACATGCAATGCCTGTTTAAACCTACCCGCGCCATCAATAACCGCCGCTTCGTAAATTTGCGTGTCTATACTGCTCATCGCGGCAATGAAAATAATAGAATTCCACCCAACTTCTTGCCAAATGTCGGTAATAACATATATCGGCTTGAATAAACTCGCGTTAAGCATAAGTGAGCTTCTCGTACCGCCCAAAAGAGCTATCAAGTCGTTAATAACACCTTTACTATTTGTAAAATCAATAATCATGCCGCAAATGACCATAATGGAAACAAAATGGGGAAGGTAGCTCGCGGTTTGAACTACCTTTTTGAAATGTTTTGCCCTCATCTCGTTAAAAAGAAGCGCCAGAAGTATAGGAGCAGGGAATCCAAACAGTAAATTCATAATGTTAATGGTCAGAGTGTTTTTGATCAGCCTTTCAAAATACACGCCATTTATAAACCTGGCGAAATTATCAAGGCCAATCCAAGGGCTGCCCCAAATGCCTTTGCCAGGGGAGAAGTTTTTGAAAGCGATCATTGCGCCGTACATAGGCCCATAATGAAACAGGATATAATATAGCAACACCGGGATGATCATCAGATAAATCTGATGATATTTTTTTATATCCCACCATAGGCTTTTTTTTGGTTTTTGATTTTTCAATTCATCTCCCCCATCTGAAGGCAAATTTAATTATTAACGGCTATTGTAGCGATCAAGAGCGCTTTGCTGAATTTTTATAGCATCTTCTATCCCCATGTCCTGCAGACCTTTAACGTAAGCATCAAAATCAGTAAGCGGTTTTTGTCCCATAACAAATTGAACGAAACATTCTTCAGCGTATGTTCTTATCGGATTCATAATATCCGCAAGTGCTTGAACTTCATCGGCAGTTGGTGAGATAGGTGGGAGAGTACGGCTTACATCCGCCTGCCCCCAAACCTGGACGGCTTCTCTTTGCTGATCAAAAAGCATACGCTGACTATAACAATTTGGTTCATTGACAAACATCGTGCTAGCTGCGGAACCACGGCAAAAATGCGCGATTGCATTGTCAACGCTCCAACCGTCAGGATTATTGAGAATAAGATCCGTGAACTGTGGTACGCCGTCTACAAGATTATAAGTCTTACCCTCAATGCCGTAAGTCATAAGATTTTTTCCATCTTCTGTAAAGAGGTAGTCCATGGCCTTTACAGTCTCAGCCGGATATTTGTTGCTTGTTGTCAGCATAACCGTAATATACGCCTGGCTCTTAACAAGGAAGTTATACGAATTACCCGTGTA
>JAISZF010000174.1 GCA_031269415.1 Clostridiales bacterium | reverse complement strand
CTAAACTAATAGGTAATAAATAGTAAATTTAAAGGAGTGGAAACATGCTATCCAATCAAATACTGCAAAACACGATTGACGGGCTTAAGAGCATTACCCGGCGAGACATCAGCGTAATTGAAAGAGAAGGCAAAGTCGCGGCCAGCACAGAGTCTGAAATGATTAGCCGCCAGATAGACGGGATAGATTATTTTATGGCGTCTCAGGCTGAAAGCCAGTTTATTCAGGGATACCAGTACTTTAAGGTATTCGACAACGGCGTTACGGAATATATAGTACTGATTAAGGGCGAAGACGAGGAAGCTTACCGGATTGGGAAGATTACCAGCTTCCAGATTCAAAGCCTGCTGATAGCCTATAAGGAACGTTATGACAAAGATAATTTTATCAAAAATCTGCTGCTTGACAACCTGCTTTTAATCGACATATACAGCCGGGCCAAAAAGCTGCATGTTGAAAACAATGTCCGCCGTATTGTCTACCTGATTGAATCAGAAAATCACACAGAGTCGAATGTGGTGGAAATAGTCAGGAACCTGTTCCCGGCCAAGCTTAAAGACTTTGTGACTGCGGTTGACGAGAAGAACGTAATCCTAGTAAAAGAGCTGCGCGACCGTGACGAGCGTGAGGACATCGAAAAAACCGCCCATATGATCTGCGACACATTGAACGCGGAAGCCATGAGCAATGTCTGCGTCGCCATAGGCACGCCCGTCACGGACCTCAAAAATGTCTCCGCGTCATACAAAGAGGCAAAGATGGCAATGGAAGTCGGCAAGATCTTCCGTTCAGACAAGAACGTCATGAATTATGAGCAACTGGGCATAGGCCGCCTGATATATCAGTTGCCGGTTCAGCTCTGCAAGATGTTCATAGACGAAGTGCTGGGCGATGTTGGAACGAGTCATTTCGATGAGGAAACGCTTACAACGGTAAATAAGTTCTTTGAGAACAACCTTAATGTCTCGGAAACATCCAGGCAACTGTATATTCACCGTAATACGCTGGTGTACAGGCTGGATAAGCTGCAGCGTGCCACCAAGCTGGATCTGCGCAATTTCGACGATGCCATAACGTTCAAGATTACACTGATGGTCAGCAAGTACATGAATTATAAGGAGAATTTTTTGTATTAAAGCATTGGAAATGTTGTTACAGCGATATGAGAAAACGCGTCCCTTAGTCCGTTTACGGGTAGAGGGACGCGTTTTTAATTTCTCTTGAAACCGGACGTATATTTTGATATATTTAACAGAAAGAAATGAGTTTTTCCACAGAAACACACTAAGTTATCAACAAATTGTTGATAACTTTCGGGGGAGCGCATCAACGCCTGGAGGTTGTCTATGCCGGAAACAATAGAGCAGTATTGGACAGAGGCTCTTTCCCTGCTGAAAGACGCATTTTCGGATGTGGTTTTTACCGCCTGGATAGAACCGCTCACTCCATTCGGTTTCGAGGACAACACTTTCATCCTCAAATGCGGCAGGAATTTCGCGAAGAGTACGATCAATCAGCGGTATCTGTTTGAGATAACCCGCTGTATAAGAACCGTAATGGAACAGGACGTGGATGTCCGCGTGGTAAGCGGAGACGATTTTATGCCAAATAACAGCCAAATTCTCAAAAAGGACAGCTATCAGACGAACCTGAGAAACAAGTATGTCTTCGAGTCCTTTGTCCGCGGCAAAAGCAACGAATTGGCTTACGGCGCGGCGCTGGCCGTAGCCGAGGAGCCCGGCGCCGCTAATTACAACCCGCTGTTCCTCTACGGCGGGGTCGGCCTTGGTAAAACGCATCTCATGCACTCTATAGGCAATTTCATTTACGACCAGAACCCGGATCTGAAGGTCTACTATGTTTCCTCGGAAACATTCACAAATGAGTTCGTAAGCGCGATACGACTCAAGGAGACGACGCGGTTCAAAGAAAAATATCGTAATCTGGACGTAATGCTGCTGGACGACGTTCAATTTCTAGTCGGCAAGGAGGAAACTCAGGAAGAACTGTTTCACACCTTTAACGCGCTGTACAGCGCGAGCAAACAGATCGTGCTGACCAGTGACCAGCCGCCTAAATCCATGAAGGATTTGGAGGACAGACTGGTCTCTCGTTTCGCCATGGGGTTAAATGTGGATATAACCACGCCCGATTTTGAGACACGCACGGCTATACTGGAAAAGAAAGCGGAGCTGGAGCATCTGGTTATACCCACGGACGTCATATACTTTATCGCTCAGCACATCGTTTCCAATATCCGCGATCTGGAGGGCGCGATGAATAAGGTAACCGCCTATTCGCGGCTGACGCGATCGGCTATCTCTATGGAGCTGGCGGCGAAATCATTGAAAGATATGATTGTCGGTTATGAAAAACCTGAATTGACAGTCGAGTACATACAGCAGATGGTGGCGTCTTACTACGGCGTTTCGATGGCTGATATCAACAGTCGAAAGCGCACGCAGAATATCGTGTTCCCGAGGCACGTGGCCATGTATCTGTCGCGGAAGCTGATAGACGTATCCCTGCCTATGATCGGCAAGATCTTTGGCGGCAGGGATCACGCTACCGTTATCCATGGATGTGAAAAAATCGATGAAATGGCGCAAAACGACATAAACCTGCAGCATGTGTTATTTGATCTAGAACACAGAATAAAAGGCTAGATCTTGGTACGCAATCGAACAGAGTCAAAACGGTTACAAAATGGTTACAAATATGTTACATTGCGAAAAAATAGAGTTATCCACAGGTTTGTCCCAAAATCCGTGAATAAGTACCCCATTTTCTGTGGATAAGCTGTGGATAACCTGTGCATAACCCCTGTTTTTTGTGGATTAAAGAAAGATTAAAGACAGATTAAAGACAGATTAATAACTCAAATTGCGATAAAATTGTGGATAACCCTGTTGATAAGCTGTGGATAACCTGTTGATAAGTCTCTTTTTGATCCAGATTTATTTTCCGACAAATTTCGGATTTGTGAATTATGTGGATAACTACCCTAGTTATCCACATAGTTATCCACAGGCAAAATGGCTTAATATCAGGCAAAAATGGGGTTTTCCACATTATCCACAGGCCCTACTACTACTACTATCTCAACATTCCTGAATACACGATCCGGGCGCGCGCGCGAGGCAAAAAAATTCTTCAAAGGCTGGAAATTTCAAAAAATGTGGATAACTTTTCGACCAGATTCATGTGGAGGTAAGTATGAAAATCATCGTGGACAAAGAAAAACTGCTGGAGAACCTGAATGTCGTAAGCCACGCGGTCGCCAGCCGCACGACTCAGCAGATTTTGGAGTGCGTTTTAATCAAGGCAGAGCACAGTCTCCGCGTATACGGCAACGACTTGGAATTGGGGATAGAATCGGCGGATATTGAGGCGGAGATAGAGGAACCCGGCATGGTTGCCCTGGAAGCCAAGATCTTTTTGGAGATTGCGCGTAAGATGCCGGCGGGGCATATACAGATAGACGCGGATCGCCAGAATATAACCAAGATCAAAAATGGACGCACGGAATTCAAAGTGCTGGGCCAGCCCGGCGACGAGTTTCCTCTGCCCGAAAAGGTAAAACAGGATTCGGGTTTCGAAGTGAGCTCTTCGGATTTTAAAGAAATGATCAGGCAGACGATATTCTCGGTGGCGGTGGATGAAAGCAAACCGGTGCTGACAGGGGAATTGCTGCAGATCAAAGACGGCTTGGTACATTTAGTCTCTGTGGACGGATTCCGCATATCATACCGGCGGAGCAAAGAGGCGGAGATTGATCCGCAAATCAGTAAGGCCGTTGTGGTCCCGGCAAAAAGCCTGAACGAGCTGGGCCGGATATTGCCTTCCGACGGCGAAGCGCGTCTGCGCTTTTATATTCAGGACAATCATATATTGTTTGAGACCGCGAACCACACACTTATTTCCCGCTTGCTTGACGGCGAGTTCATAAGGTATAATCAAATTTTCAGCGAAGATTTCACGACGTCGATCACTATCAGCCGACATCAATTTCTGATGGGTTTGGAGCGCGCGTCGCTGTTAACGCGCGATAACAAGAATACCCCGGTTAAGCTCTCCATCGGGCAGGATACAGTGGTTATTACCTCCAATACGGAAACCGGAACCTCGTTTGACGAAACCGCGGCGGATATAGACGGATCTCCGCTGGAGATAGCGTTCAACCCCAGATACCTGATCGACGCGCTGCGTGTAATAGACGATGAAAACGTGGCCTTGACATTTACCGGGGCGCTCAGCCCTTGCATCCTGCGAGGCGCGGCTATTGAGTATTATAAGTATCTCATACTGCCATTGCGTTTGAGAAACTGATTGAAAAGTCCAAAAAATGGCAATAATACTATGGGTGCGGTATGAAATTACATACAATCGCTTTCACGGATTTCCGAAACCTCCTTGACAGTACACATGAAATGGGCGGGGGGGTGAACATCCTGTACGGGGATAACGCTCAAGGGAAGACTAATTTTCTTGAAGCCGCTTACATCTGCGCCACCGGGCGTTCACAGCGCGGCGCGTCCGACCGTGAGATGATCCGTTTCGGGAGAAAAGAGGCTCATGTAAGCGTGGAAACCGGCGACGGATCGCGAATAGACGTTCACCTCCGCCGCGACGGCAAGAAGAGCGCCGCGGTAAACCACACGCCGGTGCGACGTCTGGGTGAGCTCTTCGGAAATCTGCTGACTGTGGTGTTTTCGCCTGAGGATTTAAAACTCATAAAATCCGGCCCTGCCGAACGCAGACGGTTTATGGATATAGAACTCTGTCAGTTAAACAGGGTTTATTATTACGAACTGCAGCAGTATTACAGGGCGTTGAAGCAGCGAAACAACCTCCTGAAGGATATACGCCGGCGCGCCGGCGCCATGGACACGCTGCCTGTATGGGACCGTCAGTTGGCGGAACACGGTAAGAAAATCATCGGGCACAGAAACGTGTTTGTCGATCTGCTGAACCCCATAGCCTCCGATATTCACGGTCGGATAACCTCGGGCAGGGAGACGCTTTATATCGGCTACGCTCCCGACACCCCCGCGGATTCGCTGGAGGAAAGGCTCACGAAAAGTCACGAGAAAGACATCGCTCAGGGCGGTACCTCTGTCGGCGTACACAGAGACGATCTGATTTTTTCCATAAACGGGGTGGACTGCCGGATTTACGGCTCACAGGGGCAGCAGCGCACGGCTTCGCTTTCCGCCAAGCTGGCGGAGGTGCGGTTTATCCGTCGGCATAAGGGCCATGACCCCGTGCTGCTGCTGGACGACGTACTCTCGGAACTGGACAAGGACAGGCAGCGGTTCTTATTGGAGAGTATGGAGCATATTCAGATCATTATGACTTGCACGGGCGCGGAGGATATATTGCGGAAAGCGCCGGAAGGCTCGAAGATTATGCGTGTTACCGACGGAAGGGTTGAATAATATGTTTCTGCATATCGGCTCCGATATATCCGTGCCTGTTGAGGACATTGCCCTGATATTGGGCTGCGAGGCCGGGATACCAGAGATTACGGGCGAAGCCCTGAACGCGATGAAAAGCGCCGACGCCGGCGGCGAGCGCCGCAGTGTTGTGCTGACGCGCGATATGGCGTATTATTCGCCGATAGCCAAAGCGACGCTGCGAAAACGGCTGCGGGAATTATTGGAACTGATGTAACCGGAACCTGGAAGGGGAGAAAAAATGTCAGAGGGATATGACGGCAATCAGATACAGATATTGGAAGGGCTTGAAGCGGTTCGCAAAACGCCGGGCATGTATATCGGAACCACCTCTTCCAAGGGTTTGCATCATTTGGTATACGAGATTGTGGACAACGCGGTGGACGAGGCCCTGATGGGCTACTGCACGGAGATTACCGTTAACATACACGAGGACAACTCGATATCCGTGTCGGACAACGGCAGGGGTATACCGGTGGGTATTCAGCCTCAGAAAGGCGTCTCGGCGCTGGAAGTTGTTTTCACGGTGCTGCACGCCGGCGGGAAGTTCGGCGGCGGCGGTTATAAGGTATCGGGCGGGCTGCACGGCGTGGGCGCCTCAGTTGTGAACGCGCTGTCGGAATGGCTGCGAGTAAGCGTATACATGGAGGGCAAGGAATACGTTCAGTCTTATCTGCGCGGCGCTCCGGAGAAACCGGTGGAGATCGCCGGGGAAACGGATAAAAGGGGCACGTTTATACATTTCAAGCCAGACGCGGATATTTTCGAGGAAATGGAATACAGTTTTGACGTGCTGAAGCAGCGTCTGCAGGAAACAGCTTTCTTGACGAAGGGTTTGAAAATCACCCTGAACGATCTGCGGGGCGAAGAAATTGTTACGCGCACGTACCGATACGAGGGCGGTATAAAGGAATTTGTGCGGCATATCAACAAAAACCGTTCTCCTGTATTCGATAAGATCTTTTACTGCGAGCAGACGCATGAGGGCGTGTTCGTTGAGGCCGCGCTGCAGTATAACGACGGTTATCTGGAGAATACCTACACATTTGTCAACAATATCAACACTATGGACGGCGGCACGCACGTCGCTGGCTTTCGCGCGGCCATGACCAAGACTGTTAATGACTACGCCCGCAAGTTCAACCTGCTAAAGGAAGCGGATAAGAATTTAAGCGGCGACGACGTGCGCGAGGGTCTGACCGCCGTGGTCAGCATAAAACTGGAACATCCGCAGTTTGACAGCCAGACCAAGACGAAGCTGGGCAACAGCGAGGCGCGTTTGGCAGTGGAAGCCGTGGTGTCGCAGTATTTCTCATACTTTCTGGAGGAAAACCCATCTATCGGCAAACTGATAGTGGACAAGAGCCTGATGGCCTCGCGAGCAAGGGACGCGGCGAAAAAGGCGCGCGAACTCGTCCGGCGGAAATCCGTGCTGGAGAACGGGAGCCTGCCGGGGAAACTGACGGATTGCTCCGAGAAGGATCCGACAAAATGCGAAATCTACATCGTGGAGGGCGATTCCGCGGGCGGATCGGCCAAGAGCGCGCGTACGCCCAAAACGCAGGCTATCCTGCCGCTTAGGGGCAAGATTATGAACGTGGAAAAGGCGCGGCTGGACAAGATACTCTCCAACGAAGAGATAAAAGCCATGATCACCGCGTTCGGCACGGGCATTCATGAGGATTTTGACATAGGAAAACTGCGGTACCACAAGATTGTGATAATGACGGACGCCGATGTGGACGGAGCGCATATACGCACGCTGCTCTTAACGTTCATGTTCCGTTTCATGACGCCGCTGATTGAGGAAGGCAAGGTTTATATAGCCCAGCCGCCGCTGTACAAGGTGGAGAAGGGCAAGAACGAGTATTACGCCTACAGCGATCTGGAGCTGGAGGGCATTCTGAAAGAGATAGGACGCGAGGGCATAAAGCCCATACAGCGGTACAAGGGTTTAGGCGAGATGGACGCGGGGCAATTGTGGGACACCACGATGGATCCCGAACGCCGAACGCTGCTGAAGGTCAATATAGACGACGCGATCGCCGCCGACCAGATCTTCACCCAGTTAATGGGCGATAAAGTGGAGCCGCGCAGGGAATTTATTCACGAATACGGTAAAATGGCGCAGAACTTGGATGTGTAGCCTTGGGGTGGGTAGATGAGCGAAACTAATCAATACGATAAAATTATGGACGTGTACATTGAGAACACGATGCGCGATTCCTATATAGATTACGCGATGAGCGTTATAGTGGCGCGCGCTCTGCCCGATGTACGCGACGGTTTAAAGCCCGTTCACAGGCGCATTCTCTACGCGATGAATGAACTTAACCTGGACCCGTCCAAGGCGTATAAAAAGTCGGCGCGTATAGTGGGCGATACCATGGGCAAATTCCATCCCCACGGCGAGTCGTCGATTTATGACGCAATGGTTCGGATGGCGCAGGACTTCTCCATACGTTACCCCTTGGTGGACGGCCACGGGAATTTCGGCTCGATGGACGGCGACGGGGCGGCGGCACAGCGGTACACGGAGGCGAGGTTAAGCAAGATCAGCATGGAGATGCTCGCGGATATCGAAAAGGATACCGTGGACTTTATACCCAACTACGACGGTGAGTTTCAGGAGCCGGTCGTGCTGCCTTCACGGTTTCCCAATCTGCTGGTAAACGGTTCCTCCGGCATAGCGGTCGGCATGGCCACCAATATCCCCCCGCATAATCTCTCGGAGTGCATAGACGCGCTGACGCTTATTATTGACAACCGGATTGAAGACAACAGGGATACGGATATAGGCGAGATCATGAACATCATAAAGGGTCCGGATTTCCCGACAGGGGCGTCCATTCTGGGCACATCTGGAATGCGGCAGGCGTACCGGACAGGCAGGGGCAAGGTGACGGTGCGCGCCACGGCCAGTATCGAACCGATGCCGGGAAATGTAGGCAGGGATATGATCGTCGTGACGGAGATCCCTTATCAGGTGAACAAAGCCAAACTCCTGGAAAAGATGGCCGATCTGGTGAAGGAGCGCAAGGTGGAGGGCGTCACGGCCTTGCGTGACGAATCCAACCGCGAGGGCGTGCGGATGGTTATTGAGTTGAAGAAGGACGCTAACGCCAATGTAATCCTGAACCAGTTCTATAAATTCTCGTCGCTGCAGGAGAATTTCAGCGTAATAATGCTGGCCCTGGTGAAGAACGAGGCCAAAATCCTGAATATAAAGCAGATGCTGGAATTCTATCTCCAGCATCAGGAGGACGTGCTGCTGCGGCGCAGCCGCTTTGAGCTGAATAAAGCCCAGAAACGCGCGCATATCCTGGACGGTTTGCTGATAGCGCTGGATAATATTGATGAGGTGATCGCGATTATCCGTTCGTCGCCGGATACCCCAACCGCGCGAACGCGGCTGTCTGAAAGATTCGGCCTGACCGATGAACAATCGGCGGCCATCGTGGAGATGCGCCTTCGCGCTCTGACCGGCTTGGAACGCGGCCGTTTGGAACAGGAATACGGGCAGATAAAAGCTCAGATAGCCGAATTGCAGGCTATCTTAGGCAGCGAGAAGCGAATGTATGAAGTTATTCGCGACGAGCTGAAATCCATTAAGGAAAAATACGGCGATGAGCGCCGGACTCAGATCGTTCGCGGCGAAGCTGAGATTGATATAGAGGATCTCATTGACGAGGAAGACAATGTTATTACCATGACGCGGCTGGATTACATCAAGCGTCTGCCGCTTGCCACATATAAGAGCCAGAACCGGGGCGGCAAGGGTATAATCGGCATGAATACACGCGAAGAGGATATCGTTAAGAATCTGTTCGTAGCCAGTACGCACGACGAGATTCTGTTCTTTACGAACCTGGGCCGCGTCTACCGCATAAAGGCGTATGAAATTCCAACGACCGGACGCACCGCGCGGGGCATGGCTATCGTAAACCTGCTGAATTTAAGCGGCGGTGAAAAAACCGCGGCGGTCATACCGGTGAGCGGCAGCGATTATAACGACTGTATCATAATGCTGACCAAACGCGGCATAATCAAAAAGATGGCCTTGAAACAGTTTGTGAATATAAAGAAATCAGGGTTTAACGCGCTGTCCATAAAGGACGACGACGAGCTGATCGCGGTGCTGCGCGTGGAGGAAGGCCGGGAGATTTTCGTGGCGACGGCGCAGGGCATGGGCATACGGTTCAATGAGTCGCTGATCCGCGCCATGGGCAGGCAAGCTGCGGGGGTACGCGCCATAAGGCTGCGGGAAGCCGATTTTGTCGTCGGCGGAGGCATCGTGTCCGACGGATGTCAGATACTGTTCGTGTCTGAAATGGGCATGGGCAGATGTACGAATATAGAGGAATTCAGGCCTCAAAACAGGAACGGTTTTGGGCTGAAGGTGTACAAGATTACGCCTAAGACAGGCAAAGTGGCGGCTGTTTGCCCTGTTACGGAACGTGAGGAACTGATGCTGATAACCTCCGAGGGCGTTATTATTCGCATACGGGTATCTGATATATCGGTCCAAGGCAGGTATTCCAGCGGCGTAAAGCTGATTGATTTGGAGGAAGGCGTTACCGTGGCCGGCGTGGCCAGGATCGCTGAGGAGCAATTGGAGGCCGCGAGGCGGGCGGACGTGGAAGACGAGCCTGGCGATGCGGAAGACTCGGAGGATGGTAATGACGATTTGAATTAGACAAAAATCTATAAAAAAGAGATGGTGAGTATAATTACTATCTCTTTTTTACTTTATAGTATTCCTAAAATTTGAAACAAAAACGAAATCTGGAAACTATAGACAATTTCAAATTAATCATGTATCATAGAATCAAATTAAAAAGATAGGGGGGTAGCGCGATAATCGCAATATCTTCGCGCGTACATCTATGATGAGTTTTATGAGAAAGGTGCTGACGGTCATAATTGTCTTATGCGGAACCGCGGCGTTTTCCGTATCCGCGGCGGCGTTTGAGATCTCCATACCGAACGGTGATACCGCTACGGAGGGCAAGAGACTGGCTACCGACATCACACTGGACGGAATCTTATTGTCAGACTATACATATCCATTGGCATATCAGAAGTTCAACGAGCGGACACGGCGCCTAGCGCGGGATTTCGAGCTTAAGGTCATTATGAACGGCAGTGAGTATTACCTGCGGTCCGAGGACATATCCATAGACATCAACACGCTTGAATTGCTGAATCAACTGTGGTTTACCACTGATCAGTACGGTGAGGGGAATACCTTTACCTCCGCGTATTCATATGATAAGCCGAAGGTAGAGGCGTTCGCGAAGGGTATTGTTGATGATTTGAACGCAACCGTGCCGCCTGTTAAGAAATCCGCGCCCGTATTCAACCCACAGACGCGCACGTTTTCCGACGGTACCGCGGTCAGCCAGATAATCGGCTATGATCTGGATCAGTCGACCTTTTTAGAGCAAATCTATAAAAAGATCGACGACGCCATATGGGCCAACGCCGATCATCACGCAACGCTGAATATCAAGTCCAGCCCTATATACTCGAACCCCGCGGCCGCCGCCGCGGCCGGATACGGCAGGCTCGGAACATACACTACATATACCACTAACGTACCTAACCGCAACACCAATATATCGCTGGCGTGTGACTTCCTTACCGGAACGCTGGTGAAACCCGGATCGACTTTCTCGTTCAACGGCGCCCTGGGGTTTACGTCGGCGTCCAGAGGGTTTAAAGAAGCGGGCATCCTGGTGAACGGCGTACCGGATACCGGATTGGGCGGAGGCATCTGTCAGGTCTCGTCCACGATATACAACGCCGTGCTGGAAGCCGGGCTGAGAGTAGTGGAGCGCCACGCGCACTCGGCGGCGGTCGGGTACGTGCCCAAGGGCCGCGACGCCACGGTGAGCTATGGAGGACCTGATTTTAGGTTTCAGAATAACACGGCGAATGACTTATATTTGATTTTGGATTATAATAACCGTACGCTGACCGTTTCGCTGTATGGGAAGAAGTAACGGCACAGAAAAAACAGGGCTGCCCAACGTAATTGGAGCGGCCCTTGTTTTGCGCTGTTGGCAATGTAATGGTCTGACACGCAATCACTCGCTAAAATAACTAATATCATTACAATTTCTGATTATTATACATAAAATTCTTATATTCACTATATTGTACATGGCAGATTTAGTGAAATTTAAAATATAGGGATTGCGTTTTCGATCCATAAGTGATAGACTAATGCTAATTGAATATACTCAAGATGCAGCCGAACGAAAGGAAGGTCTAAATGCCAGATCGATTTAATTATGTAAAGAAAGGTTATGACCCTGAACAAGTTGATAATTACATAGAAACGCTTGAACAGGTCGTCAAGAGTTACAAAGATAAAGACAGCGCGATTAAAAACGCCATAATCAGCGCTCAGATGGCCGCGGACAACATCGTCAAAAACGCGCATTTACAGGTTGCCGAATCGCGGACACAGGCGCTTTCTCAAATTCAGAGCATAATAGCGTCCATTTCTGAACAGCGGAATAAAGTTAAAGAATTTCAGGAAGAGTATATTACCATGGTTCAGAAATATCTGATCGATTTCAGCGAAGTTGATATGAACCGGATATACAACAAGATTACGGAGCTAGAACAGCTTATAGCCCGCGCGGCGTATATCGCGCCGTCTACCTCCGGCACGTCCGCGTACGCCGCCGCAGGCACGCAGAACGCCTCCGGGTACAGCAACTCTTATCTCTCTTCGACCCAAACTTACGCCGCGGCTACCTCGGGTTCAGTGGCTTATGAT